>CAZGZH010000188.1:0-4261 GCA_964529645.1 uncultured Flavobacteriaceae bacterium | reverse complement strand
GCCTCTAACAGTTAATGCCAATTCTCCTTTTGTTACAATACTTATTTGTTCTTCAGGATGAGAGTGCTCCGGCAAAATAGCTCCTTTTTCAATTTGCCAAAAACTGACAGTCATATTTTTAGAATGTACAAATCGTCCTTTAAAACCTTTGAGTATTTCGTGTAAATCAAGTTGATTTAAATCTGTAAAAACCATGTATTAATTTTTAAATTCTGTATTACATTTTTTGCATTTATACACGCGTTTGATATAAAAGGGATAAATGAACAATAAGAAAGATACAATTGAAGTCAAAATACCTTTAAAGCCTTTCATTGAAATAAACCCCGAATATAAATCGGTTGATTGACAATTGGGACATTTTAAAACTTTATCGGCTTTGTTTGTAAAAGGTGTCACTTCAATTTCCGAAATTATTTGCTGTGCCAATGCTTTGTCTGCATCGTTAATTTTAAGTTTAATCCCGCCAATGGTCACGTTGTAAAGCGGATTTAAAGTCATCATATTTTCATCAAACAAATAACATGCAACACCCTCACTCTCAAGTTTGGCTCTTAAAACATGAGCTTCTCCAAAATTATCGAATGTCTTTATAGTTATGAGTGACAAAACTGTCCATTATATTTAAAGAAGTCAAATATAAAATTAAAAACTGAGATTATTTCCGATTCCTATTTTTAGAAAAATTACGCTTACCCTTATTTTGGCTGTTTCGGTTGTTGTTTTTAGGACGCCATTTCTTGGGTTTGAAATGTGTAGAACGCTCATTTTTCTTTTCGCTAGGTTTTTCTAAAGGCTCCTCTACCTTAAAAGGATGTTCCTCTATTACAGGAATATTTTGTTTAATAAGTTTCTGAATGTCCTTTAAATAGACACGTTCTTCGTGGTCACAAAAAGAAATGGCCACACCACTGGCTTGTGCCCTACCCGTTCTACCAATACGGTGTACGTAGGTTTCGGGTATATTGGGTAAATCGTAATTTATAACCAAGGGTAACTCTTCTATATCGATACCACGTGCGGCAATATCTGTTGCTACCAACACTTCTAATGCACCATTTTTAAAACTGCTCAAAGCTTTTTGACGTGCCGTCTGCGATTTATTACCGTGAATAGCTTCAGCCTCTATTTCTTCACGTTTAAGCAATTTTACTATTTTATTGGCGCCATGTTTTGTGCGTGAAAAAACCAAAACTGAACTACAATTTTCAGTTTGTAAAATATGAATCAGTAATTTAATTTTACTGCGCTTGCCGACAAAATATACTTTTTGTGCTACCTTTTCTGCGGTAGCTTGTTCTGGTTTTATAACCACTTTTTCTGGATGGCTTCCCAATATTTTATGCGATAAATCGACTATAACGCTAGGCATAGTGGCTGAGAAAAATAACGATTGTCTTTTTGAAGGGAGTTTGGCTATTATTTTTTTGATATCGTGAATAAAGCCCATATCTAACATCCTATCGGCTTCATCTAAAACAAAGTATTCAATATCTCTAAGAGATACAATGCCTTGATTCATTAAATCTAATAAACGACCCGGGGTCGCTACCAAAACATCAATGCCTTTGTGTAAAATTGACACCTGAGTGCCTTGTTTAACACCGCCAAAAATAACGGTATTCTTTGTGCTGGTAAATTGGCTGTATGCCGTAAAGCTATCGCCTATTTGTATAGCCAATTCGCGTGTGGGTGTTACAATAAGCGCTTTAATTCTTCGCTTACCGCTCTCTCTATTTTTATTCAAATAAATTTGCTGAATAATAGGTATGGCAAAAGCGGCTGTTTTACCAGTACCTGTTTGTGCCGATCCCAAAAGGTCTCTGCCTTTTAAAAGAATGGGAATAGATTTTTCTTGTATAGGTGTGGGATATTCGTACCCTTCTAAAACTAAAGCTTTAAGAATAGGTTCTATCAATCCGATTTCTGAAAATTTCATGTGATTGTGTTAAATAATTGTGTTTAAGAGTAGATTTTCTTCAAACAACAAAAAAGCCTATCATTAGATAGGCTTCTGTTTTAAAAAAGTATTATAATTTATATTAAATTACCTTTACGTTTACTGCGTTCATACCTTTTTTACCTTCTACTAGTTCGAATTCAACTTCATCGCCTTCGCGGATGTCATCAATTAAACCAGAAATGTGTACAAAGTGATCTTTGTTCACACCTTCTTCGGTAATAAATCCAAAACCTTTAGATTCGTTGAAGAATTTTACTGTTCCTTTACTCATTATTGTTATTTATAAAAATTAAGTTGCAAAAGTAGTAATTATTTTTAACATTACGTTATTTTATTATAAAAGAACTATTTAAATTTTATTTTATTACCATTTACATAAGTACTTAATACTTTAATATGCTGTAATTCTCTAGTAGCAATTGTCAAAGGATTTTTATCTACAACAATAAAATCGGCATATTTACCTTTTGCTAAGGAGCCCAACTTGTCTTCCATAAAAATCTGCCATGCGGCATTGTAAGTCATTGCTTTTAAGCCTTGTAATACTGTTATTTGCTGATTCAATCCAAGTGTGTCGCCTTCTTTCGTCATACGTTCAAGGGCTGTTTGTATCAATCTAAAAGGCCGACTTTCAAACATAGGCTTATCGGCATGCATGGCGTATTTTAGACCTCTTTTTTGGGCTTCGCCAACGGGTAAAATAGTTTCAGCACGTGCTGTCCCAATGATGTCATTTTTTAACGCTTTACCGTAATAATACAAATGATTGATATGAAAATTAGGTACTAAATTCAATTTTCCTATGTCATTAAAACTGCTTTCTTGCAATAAAATGCAATGCTCTAACCTGTCTCTAAATTGTGTTATATCAGTATGTTTATTGGCTTCAGAAAAAGCCTCAACCACTTCTTCTGTAGCCGCATCGCCTTGCGCGTGAACAGCAATTTGCCAGCCTTTTGACGTATAATTCTCAATATATTTTACCAAACTGTCTTTTGGAATTAAGGCTTTGCCACGTGAACCATTTGGAATATGTAAGCCGTTTTGGGTTAAATCTGAAACCAAATAAGGCTCTTTTAAATACATGGAGCCTGTATAGGGCGAACCGTCGTACCACATTTTAACGCCTATAATATTGTAGAAATCGTTTACCGATTTCTTTTTGGGGAGTAAAAAATCCTTATCACGACGGATATAAATAAAATGACGCGGATTGGCCTCTCTCTCTGGTAACATCCCTATCTTAGCTAAAAACTGGTTCAAAAAAGTTGGTTTTTCAGCAGACAAATGTTGGTATAAACGCAAAGGTTTGGCATTATTTATAGTGATTCCTGTAGAAACGACTGTGGTATTACCATTTTTGGCATAGTTTTTAAAAACATTATTGGTAGCTTTTGTCAATGCTTTTGGCGTAAAAACTTCTTTTTGTAAAACCTCTAAAACGGGTTTAAAGGCAGCCTGCTCGGCAATAAAACCTGTAAGATTGCCTAAACTATCTCTTTCGTAATAACTCGATTTAGAAGGGTTTGGCGTATTTTTATCAATCCCTACAATCCCTAAAGTCTTAGAGTTGACCCAATAACTATGCAAACTTTGCGAAATCAATACCACCGGATTATCTGGCGCTATACTATCTAAAAATGACAAGCTTGGTGCTTTTAATCCTTCAACCAAAACAGGATCAATACCTTTACCAACCAACCACGCGCCTTTCTTTTTCTTTTTAACGCTTTTGCCTAGATACCGCCAAACGTCCTCTGGTGTTTTGTGTCTAAAACCAGACAAGTCAACCATTGGTTCTAAAAAAGCAGACAAGGCTACGTGCGAATGACTGTCTATAAACCCTGGGAGCACCGTTTTCCCCTTTAAATCGACTATTTTAGTGTATTGTTTTTTTAGCTTTAACAAAGCGTCATCACGCCCAATAGCAATTATTTTGCCATCTGCCACTATCATAGCTTCTGCCGATGGCTTTTCATCTTCTAAAGTGATTATATTAGCGTTTTTATAAAGTGTACTTTCGGCCTTTTTAAAATCGTTAATCACATAAAAATAGCCCAACAGGGCTAAAATTATAAAAGCTATTATAATGCGTGCTAGGTTTTTCATTTGATATTATTATTGTGGGATGAAAAACAAATCTACAAATAAAAAGTAATTCTACATTTCTAAATCAAATTGTATAAAAATAGGAAAGTGATCTGAAACAAATTTATTATTTGCGCTCATTTGTGTTATGTGGGTGTATTTTAGCACCTTTACTTTCTTGACAAAAAAGTAATCAATGCGTGTTTTTGT
>CAZGZH010000187.1:0-4265 GCA_964529645.1 uncultured Flavobacteriaceae bacterium | reverse complement strand
ATTGGAAAATTTGTGTCGTGGCTTTGGCCACAACTATAGCTTTTCAAATACTCTCTAACTATGCCAACGATTATGGCGATGGCGTAAAAGGCACTGATAATAAAGACAGGGTAGGCCCCGAACGTGCCTTACAAAGCGGTGCTGTCAGTCAGCAACAAATGCTCATTACCATTAAAATTACAGGTGTCATAAGTTTTGTATTGGCTTTGTTTCTTATTTATTTGGCATTCGGGCAAAAGTATATGACTTATTCACTCGTATTTTTGGTTTTAGGTGTCGCCGCTATTGGGGCTGCGCTTAAATATACTATGGGTAAAAAAGCTTATGGCTACAGCGGTTTTGGCGATGTGTTTGTGTTTGTTTTCTTTGGGTTGGTCAGCGTATGTGGGAGTTACTTTTTATATACCAAACAAGTAAATTATTTGGTTTTACTACCGGCTTTTTCGGTAGGTCTTTTAAGTGTGGGGGTACTCAATCTGAATAATATGCGTGATTTAGAATCAGATAAAAAAGCACATAAAAACACATTGGTAGTAAAAATTGGTGCCGCGTTTGCCAAATACTACCATTATTATTTGTTGATTGCCGCTTTTATTTTTGCCTTAATTTACATCAGTTTTACTTTAAAATCGGTTTGGCAGTTTATATTCGTCCTATCTTTTATACCTATTTTTAAGCATCTTTTAACGGTTTATAAAACCAAAGATTTAAAAAATATAGATCCCGAGCTTAAAAAATTAGCCCTTTCTACTTTTTTATTTTCAGTACTTTTTGGCTTAGGTCAGATATTGTGATTAATTTTTTATAATTTTAAGCTTTAAATCGTAAAGCTTTTTATCATGAAAATCACATATTTAGGTCACGCTGGATTGGCTATAGAAGTCGCGGGTAAAAATTTAATTATAGACCCTTTTATAAGCGCCAATCCATTGGCAAAAGACATCGATATTACAGCGCTTAAAGCGGACTATATTTTAGTGACCCATGCGCATCAGGACCACATTTTAGATGTAGAAACCATTGCCAAAAATACAGGCGCAAAAGTGGTTTCTAATTATGAGATTGTGACGCATTACGATGCCAAAGGTATTAAAGGACATCCTATGAATCACGGTGGCTCTTGGCAGTTTGATTTTGGTCGTGTTACTTACACCAATGCCGTACACTCAAGTTCATTTCCCGATGGTAGCTATGGCGGCCAACCAGGCGGTTTTATTTTAGAAACAGATGAAGCTAATATTTATATAGCTGGCGATACAGCCCTAACCTACGATATGAAAACAATTCCGCTTCAAACAAAATTAGATTTAGCTATTTTACCTGTGGGCGATAATTTTACTATGGGTTACCAAAGTGCCTGTATAGCAGCCGACTTTGTTCAGTGCAATCGTGTGTTAGGTTACCATTTTGACACTTTTGGTTATATTGAAATAGACCATCAAAAAGCAATTGACCATTTTAAAGAAAGCGGAAAGGATTTATATTTGTTAGAAATAGGGAGTGGTTTAGAGGTTTAGTGAAAATAAAGTTTTAAGATGGGTGATAAGAAAACAACAAAATCATTGGGGTCAAATGAATTAATAGCTAGTAGAATATTGTTTATACGGAATCAAAAAGTAATGTTAATGGAGATTTAGCAGCCCTTTATGGCGTTGAAACAAAACAAATAAAAAGGCAAGAATAAAATAGGTTATAAAAAAGATTAGATTTTATAGATTCAGGAAAATTCAACTAAATTTTAATTTCTCTTTCATAATCCCACTAAAATAAAGGGTTTACAAGGACGTTGAAAAAATAATCGATAAATCACTGTTAATTATATTGCTAATTTAGTATATTTATGCAAAATTAATATATATGACTGTCGAATTTTGTCCAAATTGCGGTTCTAATGCGTATGTTAAGAGTGGTATAGTAAAAGATAGGCAGCGTTATAAATGTAAAAAATGCAATTATTTTTTTACTGTAAATAAGATAGGAAAACAGATAGATGCTTACTATGTCAACAAGGCATTACAACTTTATTTAGAGGGGTTGAGTTATCGCGAAATAGAACGCATTTTAGGCATTTCTCATGTCAGTATATTAAATTGGGTAAAAAAATACAATATTAAGCGTCCGTATAGTTTTGAGTATCATTCTACATATAAAATACTAAACGCTAAAGAACTTTCTGAATATTTTTCTGAACATCAAAATTTAATAGGAGCTGGTGTAGTGGTAACAGAGCTCGGTGATAAATTTATGCTTATTCGTTGGGAGCGTTTTAAAGATTAACTATACTGGTTACCATAAAACTATATTACTTTTTTTTTTACCTTTTTATCTTTCCAAATTGTACGTGCTAAAAAGAAATTCTTTAGCAAAAACAATTTAATTAACCAATACTAATTTTTATGAAAAAACAACTCTCAGTTATGTTGATTGCCTTGTTGGGATTGACATATCTTGGTTATGGTCAGGCTAAAAAGTCTGATCAAAAGTTTGGAATTAAATGGCATGGTTTTGTTAAAGCTGATTATATGTATGACACACGTCAAAACGTAACAGCTAGAGAAGGTCATTTTCTTTTATTTCCTTCAGGAGAAAACATCGATATTGCTACCGGTGATGACCTGAATTCACAATCAAACTTTAACATTCTAGCAGTTCAAACCAGACTAACAGGAAAAATTACAGGTCCTGATTTTTTTGGAATGAAAACATCTGGTGTTATTGAAGGCGCCTTTTTTGGGCAAGCCAATGCAAACATCAACAGTTTCCGTTTGCGTCATGCTTTTGTTAAGTTATCTAATGATAAAGTTGATATTATAATGGGTCAATATTGGAGTCCGTTATTTGTAACAGCTGTTTATCCTGGTACTTATTCATTTAATACAGGTGTGCCTTTTCAACCATTTGCTAGAAATCCACAATTCAGAATTACCACAAAAGGTAATGTAAGATTTATTGGCGTTATTTATTCAGAACGCGATTTTGCCAGTAGAGGACCTGCGGGAACCACATCTACTTACCTCCGCAATTCAGGATTTGCCCAAGTTCATGCCCAATTACAGTTTGGGGGTAAAGAATTTTTAGGTGGATTTGGTATAAATTTAAAGCCTTTAAGACCTGAGCTAGGTAAAGAAACAATCACAAACACAACTTTTATTGCTTATATGAAAGCAAAAGTAGGTAATGCTACTTTTAAATTAGAAGGTATTTTAGGCGAAAACATGTCAGACGAGTTGTCTGTAAGTGGCTTAGCCGAAGCCGTAGGAGGTGGTTATACCGCAAATCAAACTTTATCTATTTGGAGCGAGCTATCTGGTAAAGGTAAAAGTACTGAATGGGGAATATTTACAGGATATACCAAAAATAATGGATTTAATGACCCTGTAGGTGGCGCTATGTGGGGTTTAGCACCAACAATGGATCACGCTTTTAGACTTTCCCCACGAATTGGATGGTTTTCAGGTAAAATGAAACTAGGGACTGAATTTGAATTTACTTCAGCTCAATACGGTGCTCTTGCTTCAAATAAAATGGATATAGATACGTCTGGAATTAATTCAGTAACAAATTTTAGAATTTTATTTACAGCTGTTTACGGCTTTTAAAACATTTATATTATGACAGAAAAAAACAAAAAAGCGTATTGGAAAGAAAACCTTAGGTATTTAACAATACTGTTAAGTATATGGTTTGTAGTTTCTTATGTGTTAGGTATTTTTTTAGTAGATCAATTAAATACCATTAGAATTGCAGGTTTTAAACTCGGTTTTTGGTTTGCACAACAAGGGTCAATGTATGTATTTGTTATCTTGATTTTCGTCTATGTTAAATGGATGAATAAACTTGATAAAAAATATGGTGTTGACGAATAATAATCTTTAAAAATTAAAATTATGGGAATATTAACATGGACATGGATACTTGTTGGCCTTTCATTTGCACTTTATATAGGAATTGCAATTTGGGCAAGAGCCAATACAAATAAAGAATTTTATGTAGCCGGTGGTGGTGTACCACCAATACTAAATGGTATGGCTACAGCAGCAGACTGGATGTCTGCGGCCTCATTTATCTCATTAGCAGGTATTGTATCTTTTACAGGATATGACGGTACTGTTTACTTGATGGGATGGACAGGTGGTTACGTGCTTTTAGCACTTTTATTAGCCCCTTATTTAAGAAAATTTGGAAAATACACAGTCCCCGATTTTATTGGCGACCGCTATTATTCTAATACAGCACGGGTTGTAGCTGTTTTGGCAGCATTAATT
>CAZGZH010000186.1:0-4276 GCA_964529645.1 uncultured Flavobacteriaceae bacterium | reverse complement strand
TTTAAGTTTATTTTTTTGAACTTAATTTACTGTCCTATTTTCGGGGGAATGATTATTCCTCTACTCTGCAAACTCTCCAGATTTAGGCGGGATACCAAAGCCACAAACTTACAAACCATAAATCTTAACCAAGTCGGTCACCGTCTTTTTACTACTGCCAATAAAAATGGTATCGCCGTCAATAATTACAGGCCGTTTTAAAAAAGTATAATGTTCCAAAACAAGCTGTTTGTAATCGGTTTCGGTAAGTACTTGGTCTTTTAAAGCCATTTCCTTGTATTTTTTAGCACGGCGGCTAAACAGAGCTTCGTAACTTTTAGAGCGTTGGTACATTTCTTCTAGTTGGGCTACTGTTATGGGAGCGGTTTTAATGTCTTGTAAAATAAAGTCGGAGGTGTTAATTTGTTTAAGAATACGTTTACAAGTATCACAGGTTTTTAAAAAGTATATTTTTTTCATAAGCTTATTTTCTGATGTAAAAATAAAGGCTTTGTAATAAAATTAATCCCTATTTTTATGCAAAAATCAAATATACTTTAAAAATGACAAAACAATTCGATATAAACAGGTTTAGCCGCAACGTTCTATTAGCTTTAACAGCCGACCTAACAGAGCAGCAATTTAACGCCATCCCTAAAGGATTTAACAACAATATAGCGTGGAATTTAGGCCATATCCTCATCACGCAACAAATGCTTACCCATGGGTTGGCAGGGGTGCCATTTGCGACAGATACAGCACTTGTAGCCACATTTGGAAAAGGCTCAACCTGTCGTACAAACTATAGCCTTAAAGAAATTGAAGCGGTTAAAGGCGCCTTTTTATCGGCTTTGGAAGCCACAGAAAAAGCTTACAAAAATGGGACTTTTAAAAGCTATAAAACCTATACCACCAGTCAGGGTTTTTCATTAAACACCATAGAAGACGGTATTGAATTCAGCAATTTCCACGAAGGCATGCATTTAGGAATTATTATGGCACTTAAAAAATTGGTCTAAGCATGGATGTGTTTACAATTATTGCCGTTTTAGTCGTTATAGCCGCTTTGTTTGGCTATGTTAATACGCGTTTACTAAAACTGCCCAATACCATTGGTTTAATGCTCATTACCATTGTGGTAACGCTTTTGGTTTTAGCCAGCAGCTTTTTTAACGACACCATTTTAGAGCAAGAAAAACTCTTGCTGTCGCAAATCGATTTTGAGTCGGTTTTACTGGATGTCATGCTGAGTTTTTTACTTTTCGCAGGGGCTTTACACACCAATTTCGCACAACTTAAAGTACAGCGTTACCCCATTTTGGTCTTTGCCAGTTTGGGCACTTTAACCTCCACTTTTATTGTGGGGGCTTTTAGTTTTTACCTCTTTAAATTTTTAGGTCTCGATGTGGCTTTTATACACTGTTTGCTTTTTGGCGCTTTGATATCGCCAACCGACCCCATTGCGGTGTTAGGGATTCTTAAAAAAGTAGGCGCACCTAAAAAATTGGAAACAAAAATTGTAGGCGAATCGTTGTTTAACGACGGTGTAGGTGTGGTTGTGTTTTTAACCATTTATCAGATAGCCAAAGGGGGCGCCGAAGTGACTTTTGGTCATGTAGCCCAACTGTTTTTAGTTGAAGTTATAGGCGGTATAGCCTTAGGGCTTATCTTGGGTTGGCTGACTTTTAAAATGCTTAAATCTATTGACGATTACGATACCGAAGTCATTATTACCATTGCTACCGTAATGGGTGGCACCATCTTAGCGCACTATTTACACGTTTCGGCACCTTTGGCTATGGTAGCGGCAGGTCTTTTTGTAGGGAATGATACCGTAAGAGAAACGGCTATGAGTAAAACCACCGAAACCTACGTCGATAAATTTTGGGAACTGTTAGATATTTTACTCAATACCGTTCTTTTTGTTTTAATTGGGATGGAAATGTTGGTGCTAACATTTAGCAAACAATATATTATAGCCGGCCTTATTGCCATACCATTATTGTTGATAGCCCGTTTTTTATCGTTACATTATCCCATAAAATTCTTTGCCAAAAAACTCGATTTTGTCCCAAACACCAATCTCATGATGACCTGGGGTGGTCTGCGTGGGGGGATTTCTATCGCTTTGGCGCTGAGTTTAACATCAGCTATGCACCGTGAATTGTTTTTGGTAATAACCTATATTGTTGTGGTATTTTCAATAATTGTACAAGGATTAAGTTTAGGGAAAGTGATTAAAAAACTTGTAAAATAAAGTCGAACTGACGACATTTGTCGCAATTTAAATAATAGAACCAGATGACGCTGATTTCTTTGATTAATGCAGATAACAAATGGTGTCATTAAAATAAATAAAACACAATGAAATTCAACACCAAAGTCATACACGGCGGGCAACAACACGACCCCAGTACAGGAGCAGTGATGCCCCCTATTTACCAAACATCAACTTATGCGCAATCTACACCCGGCGGGCATAAAGGTTACGAATATTCTAGAACAGGAAATCCAACCAGAACTGCTTTAGAGAATGCCTTGGCTAGTATTGAAAACGGAAAATTCGGATTAGCCTTTGGATCGGGTTTGGCCGCTATTGATGCCGTTATAAAAACCCTAAAACCTGGTGATGAAGTGATTTCTACCAACGATTTATACGGTGGTACTTACAGAATATTTACCAAAATATTCGAGCAATACAATATTGTTTTTCATTTTGTAGGGATGGACAGTATTGCCAATGTTACGGCTAAAATTAATACCAATACAAAACTTATTTGGGCCGAAACCCCTACCAATCCTATGCTCAATATAATAGATATTAAGGCTTTGGCCGATGTAGCTAAAAAACACAACATCCTATTTGGCGTTGACAATACTTTTGCTTCGCCTTACCTCCAAAACCCACTTGATTTAGGAGCCGATTTAGTGATGCATTCGGTTACCAAATACTTAGGAGGTCATAGTGATGTGGTAATGGGGGCTTTGGTTGTTAAAGACAAAGACTTAGCCGATAAATTGTATTTTATCCAGAATGCCAGCGGTGCCGTGTGTGGCCCAATGGACAGCTTTTTGGTGTTACGCGGTTTAAAAACCCTTTCGGTACGTATGCAACGTCATTGCGAAAACGGTAGGGCTGTAGCCGAATATTTACAGTCACATCCTAAAATTGAAAAGGTTTATTGGCCAGGTTTTGAATCACATCCCAATCACGCTATTGCAAAAAAACAAATGCGCGACTTTGGCGGGATGGTGTCGTTTACCACAAAAGGCAATAACTATAAAGCGGCTATTTCAATAGTCGAAAATCTTAAGGTATTTACCTTGGCAGAGTCGCTTGGAGGCGTAGAATCCTTATCGGGACATCCGGCCAGTATGACGCATGCGTCAATACCTAAAGAAGAACGCGAAAAAACAGGGGTAGTCGATTCGCTTATCCGCTTAAGCGTGGGTATAGAAGATAAAGATGATTTAATTGCCGATTTAAAACAGGCTTTGACTAGTATCTAGAAGGTAAATGGTAAACGAGTCCTACATTTAGAAAAACCAGCCATTCGCGGTTTTTATTTTCTTCTACGGGGGCGTTTAAACCATCTACTTTGTTTGAGAAGAAGTGCTGAAATCGGCCATCTATAATGACTTCCCAATCTTCATTTACGCGGTAACGTGTGCCTCCGCCAATTGTAAATGAATAGGTTGTGCCACGTGCTTCAAAAATACCACCTGGCAGCTGCCATTTGTCTGGTAAAAGTGTAATGTCTTGATGAATATCACCCAAATCTGAAATGACGTAAGGTTTAAAGAAATTAAACTGAAAGCCGACACTTAAATAAGGATTAAAATTGTTGTTGTAGTCATCAAAAAGCTGCATTTCTTGTTGGTAAAAACTCTTAAAATAAAATTCTAGTTGCGAACCAATATTAAACATGCGGTTGCCCCCATGCATAGCACGTAACTTATCGGCTGTTACAGAAGTTCTATCGGGTGCTACATACTTACCGTGGTGTTTAAACTTATTAGTCATAAACGATAATTCTGTGCGAATTTTAAAATGATCTGCAAAATAAGGTCGCTCCCAATTACTTTTAAAAAAACTTAAATAATGTATACCACCTATAGCAAAACCAAAGTTACCAAAAGTGCTACTAAATTGATTTCTAGCACCGTAATCAGTTTGTATAGAGCCCGTTCCTATAATTAAACCAACTTCGTGCGTAAAACGTGTTTGAGCTTGTAAGTTAAGCCCAAAAATCAAAACGCAAAAAAAAGATAATTTTATAAGGAATCTACAAATCAA
>CAZGZH010000185.1:0-4287 GCA_964529645.1 uncultured Flavobacteriaceae bacterium | reverse complement strand
AGCATTACAATCAGGTGGTAATAAATTGTCTGGTATAATCAAGACCTTATCAGAAAAAGAACAATAAACGCACAATAAACTATTATATTAAATTTTAAAAAACAAGAAAAATGGCAGAGTTAAAAGATTTCGCAGAACAACTTGTTAACTTAACTGTAAAAGAAGTTAATGAGTTAGCAGATATTTTAAAAAACGAGTATGGTATTGAACCAGCTGCAGCAGCAGTTGCAGTAGCAGGACCAGCCGCTGGCGGTGATGCCGCAGCAGAAGAACAAACAGAATTTGATGTTATTCTTACAGCAGCAGGTCAATCTAAATTAGCTGTAGTAAAATTAGTTAAAGAATTAACTGGTTTAGGCTTAAAAGAAGCTAAAGGTTTAGTTGACGACGCTCCAAGTCCTATTAAAGAAGGTGTTTCTAAAGATGAAGCAGAAGGACTTAAAAAATCTCTAGAAGAAGCAGGAGCCGAAGTTGAGCTTAAATAAGCTTAATCCCGTCTTGCTTATTATGCAAGAATGGGAATAATCAAATAAGGTTTAGGTCTTTGAACAATAGTTTCATAGACCTAGACCATTTTGCGTATATAAACGTATACAAACAAACACACATTTTCAATTCTAAATTTTTCTCTCATTGGCAACGAAAAATAGCTCAAATAGAATCAGTTTCGCATCAGCAAAATTAGTAATGGAATATCCAGATTTCTTGGATATTCAAGTAAAATCTTTTCAAGATTTTTTTCAGTTAGAAACTAAATCAGATGAACGAAGCAACGAAGGTTTATACAAAACCTTTTCAGATAACTTTCCAATAACCGATACACGTAACCAATTTGTCTTAGAGTTTTTAGACTACTTTGTAGATCCACCTCGTTATTCTATTCAAGAATGTATAGAACGTGGTTTAACCTACAGTGTTCCTTTAAAAGCCCGACTTAAATTATACTGTACAGACGCAGAACACGAAGATTTTGAAACCGTAGTTCAGGATGTTTATTTAGGAACTATTCCTTATATGACACACAGTGGTACTTTTGTAATAAACGGTGCAGAACGTGTTGTAGTTTCACAATTGCACAGATCGCCAGGTGTATTTTTTGGTCAATCATTTCACGCAAATGGTACAAAATTATACTCGGCCCGTGTTATTCCATTTAAAGGTTCTTGGATAGAATTTGCAACAGATATCAATCAAGTAATGTATGCTTATATTGATAGAAAGAAAAAATTACCCGTAACGACGCTATTTAGAGCCATTGGTTTTGAACGCGATAAAGATATACTTGAAATATTTGACCTTGCCGAAGAAATAAAAGTTTCTAAAGCAGGTCTTAAAAAAGTATTAGGGCGTAAACTCGCTGCCCGTGTTTTAAAAACTTGGTACGAAGATTTTGTTGATGAAGATACAGGAGAAGTTGTGTCTATTGAACGTAATGAAATTGTTTTTGATCGTGATACCGTTTTAGAAAAAGACCATGTTGAAGAAATTATAGCTTCTGGGTCTAAAACTATTCTGCTTCACAAAGAAGAAACGTATCAAGCAGATTATGCTATTATTCACAATACGCTTCAAAAAGATCCTACAAACTCAGAAAAAGAGGCTGTAGAATATATTTACAGACAATTACGTAACGCAGAACCACCAGATTATGAAACGGCTAAAGGTATAATTAACAAATTATTCTTTTCTGAGCAACGTTATAATTTAGGCGAAGTTGGGCGTTACCGCATGAATAAAAAGTTAGAACTAGATGTTGATATGGACATTAAAGTACTGACTAAATTAGATATCATCACCATTATAAAATACTTGATAGAATTGATTAATTCTAAAGCAGAAGTAGATGATATTGATCACTTATCAAACAGACGTGTTAGAACTGTTGGCGAGCAAATGGCCGGACAATTTGGTGTTGGTTTATCGCGCATGGCCAGAACCATTCGTGAACGTATGAATGTAAGAGATAATGAAGTATTTACAGCTTTAGATTTGATAAATGCTAAAACTTTATCATCTGTAATTAATTCATTCTTTGGTACAAATCAGTTATCTCAATTTATGGATCAAACAAATCCATTGGCAGAGATTACACATAAGCGTCGTTTATCGGCTTTAGGCCCAGGTGGTTTATCAAGAGAACGCGCCGGATTTGAAGTACGTGATGTGCATTTTACACATTATGGTCGTTTATGTCCAATTGAAACACCAGAGGGACCAAATATTGGTTTGATTTCTTCATTATCTGTGTATGCTAAAGTTAATAACCTTGGATTTATAGAAACACCTTACCGCGAAGTATTAGATGGTAAAGTAGATAAATCTAAACAGCCTATCTATTTAAGTGCAGAAGAAGAAGAAGGTAAAAAAATTGCCCAATCTAATTTAGACTTAGACGAAAAAGGACAAATTATTTTAGATAAAGTTGTCGCTAGAGAAGAAGGCGATTTCCCTGTAATAGCATCAAATGATGTTGATTATATGGATGTATCTCCTAATCAAATATCTTCTATTTCAGCATCACTTATTCCATTCTTAGAACACGATGATGCCAACCGTGCCTTGATGGGTTCTAATATGATGCGTCAAGCTGTGCCATTGATGAAACCAGAAGCCCCAATTGTTGGAACTGGTTTAGAGCGTCGTGTGGCAAAAGATTCACGTATTTTAATAAACGCCGAAGGTAAAGGTGTTGTAGAATATGTAGATTCTCAACAAATTACAATTAAGTACGATAGAACAGACAACCAACGTTTGGTTAGTTTTGACGAAGATACTAAGACTTATAATCTAATTAAATTTAGAAAAACAAATCAAGGGACTTCCATTAACCTTAAGCCTATTGTTAAAAAAGGCGATAAAGTTGCAGAAGGACAAGTACTTTGCGAAGGTTATGCTACCCAAAAAGGGGAGTTAGCTTTGGGTAGAAATATGAAAGTAGCCTTTATGCCTTGGAAAGGGTATAACTTTGAGGATGCGATTGTGATTTCTGAAAAAGTAGTTCGTGAAGATATTTTTACATCAATTCATATTGATGAATATTCTCTCGATGTAAGAGATACTAAATTAGGTGCAGAAGAATTGACGAATGACATTCCAAATGTAAGTGAAGAAGCGACTAAAGATCTTGATGAAAATGGTATGATTCGTATTGGCGCCGAAGTAAAACCTGGCGACATTCTAATTGGTAAAATTACACCAAAAGGAGAATCAGATCCTACACCAGAAGAAAAATTGTTACGCGCCATATTTGGAGACAAAGCAGGCGACGTAAAAGATGCTTCGCTTAAAGCATCTCCTTCTTTACACGGTGTTGTTATTGATAAAAAATTATTTAAACGCACTATTAAAGATAAGCGCAAACGTACTCAAGAAAAAGAAGATATTGCTATTTTAACTTCTAAGTTTGATGTTAAGTTTGAATCTTTAAGATCTAGATTAGTAGAAAAATTATTCCAACTTGTCAATGGTAAAACATCACAAGGTGTTAAAAATGATTTAAACGAAGAAATTTTACCAAAAGGTAAAAAATTCACACTTAAATTATTAAACACAGTAGATGATTATACACATTTAACAAAAGGTACTTGGTCTACAGATAAATCGCTCAACGTTTTAATAAACGAGTTGATTCATAACTATAAAATTAAAGTAAACGACTTACAAGGTATATTGCGAAGAGAAAAATTTGCCATTACTGTAGGAGATGAATTACCTAATGGTATTATCAAACTAGCCAAAGTCTACATTGCCAAAAAACGTAAGTTAAAAGTTGGTGATAAAATGGCGGGACGTCATGGTAATAAAGGTATTGTAGCTAGAATTGTACGTGCAGAAGATATGCCTTTCTTAGAAGATGGCACGCCTGTAGATATTGTATTAAATCCGCTTGGTGTACCATCTCGTATGAACATCGGTCAGATTTATGAAACTGTTTTAGGATGGGCTGGGCAACGTTTAGGAAAAACGTTTGCTACACCAATATTTGACGGTGCTAGTTTAGAACAAATTACAGCTTTAACAGACGAAGCCAATGTGCCAATTTACGGTCATACACATTTGTATGATGGTGGTACTGGAGAGCGTTTTGATCAAGCTGCAACTGTAGGTGTTATTTATATGATTAAATTAGGTCATATGATTGACGATAAGATGCATGCGCGTTCTATAGGCCCTTACTCTTTAATTACGCAACAACCTCTTGGTGGTAAAGCACAAATGGGTGGTCAGCGTTTAGGAGAGATGGAAGTTTGGGCATTAGAAGCTTATGGCGCGGCTTACACTTTGCAG
>CAZGZH010000184.1:0-4306 GCA_964529645.1 uncultured Flavobacteriaceae bacterium | reverse complement strand
CTACCAAAACGGTACAGGCACCACAATCGCCTTCGCGACAGCCAATTTTTGTCCCTTTTAACAGCTCATGGCTTCTGATGAAATCGAGAAGAGTCATGCCAGAATGTACCTGTGTTTTTATGTGTTTGTTGTTTAAAACAAATTCAATCATAAATTAATTATTTAATATGAAGGTCAGGGCTTTAGGAAAGCGCCTTGCCCAATCGGCTTCAAAGTGCCGTGCCTTATTTTCTTTAAGGTAAAAGTAATCTTTATTTTTTAAATAGCCTTGCGTTTTTAGGGCTTTTACCATGGCATTTACGCCAGGCTCTAATTGGGTTTCAAGACCCACTGTACCCAAATCTAAATAGATTTTAATATCTTTTTTAGGGCCATTATAGGAAGTTATTTTATGGATATAATCAAAATTTTTATACTGAAAAGCAGGCGACATACAAATGGTAGCGCTAAAAATGTCTGAATGTTCCCAAACCAACATCATAGATATGAGTCCGCCCATAGAACTGCCCCCTACAAAAGTGTGTCTTCTGTCTGGATTTGTTCTGTAAATAGAATCAATCATTGGTTTTACCTTATCGATGATAAAGTTCATATAAGCTGTCCCTTTTGTGCCGGGCGCATAATCTAAACTGCGGTCTGTAGTACTGTTCATGCCTACAATAATAATAGGTGGAATTTTGCCCAGTTTTATCAAACTGTCGCAGCTTTCGTCAACTTGCCAATCTACGCCAAAAGAACTTGTTTTTGGGTCTATAATATTCTGACCGTCGTGCATATACAAAACAGCATATCTTTTAGAAGTATCCTTGTCATAATTAGGCGGTAACCATACAATGACATCTCTTTTAAGAAGACCGTCACCTTTCATTTGTTTGTGGTATTTAACGGTACCAGTAATCTGACCTTTAATTTTATTTACATGATGCCCCCAATTGTAAACTGTATCTGTTTTATTTTTAGTATCTTGAGTGTTAATGGCAAAATTAGGAAGTGGGTTATTGTCTTTTGTTAGCCCTTCTTTTTCCCAAGAACCTAAGGTGAATTTGTATTCGATTGAGGCATTTAGTTTAGGTATAAAAGCTATTTTCCATAAATGATGTCCTTGATTTTTCATAGGTGTTTTGTCGGGCTGCCAACGTCCGAACTGGTCAATATCGCCTGTTATGTAAACCTTTGTAGTATCTGCTAGGTTGGGGGCAAAGAGCTTGATATAAACCTTATTTGAATCAGAATTACAAGAAATAAAAAACAAGAAAACTATGCCTATTCTAATAATTACTGGGGTTTTCATAAAGTGTGAATAAAATGTTAAATCCAAAGATACAAAACTTCATTTTTAATAAAGACCCAAAGCCATTTGTTTTATATTGATATATTTGTTTCCGTAAAAATAATCACCTTACCTTTAAAAACAGATATTTATGAAATTTACAAAACTCATTATAGCGATAAGTCTTTTATTTGGAATTACTTTAGTGGCACAAAATACCCCTGTAAAACGCAATACAGCATTATTTACACCCCTAAATTTGCCCAACGTTAAGACGCCTTATCGCACGCAATCTGGAGAGCCAGCAACTAATTATTGGCAAAATGAAGCCGATTATAAAATAGCAGTTTCTTTAGACGTTGAAAACCATAAAGTAGCTGGTGTGGTTACCATAAAATACACCAATAACAGTCCCGATAATTTAGATTATTTATGGTTGCAATTAGACCGAAATAAATTCAACCCCAATTCAAGAGGGGCTGCCATTTCTGGGGCTATTGGGGGGCGTTTTAGTGGCAATTTAGATGGTGGCGATAATATAAAGTCGGTAAAAGTAAACGGTGTAGATGCAAAATATATTATTACCGATACGCGCATGCAAATTAGATTGACAGAGGCGCTTCCTGCAAAAGGAGGGCAGCTCGATATTACTATTGCCTACGACTTTAAAATTCCAGAGTATGGCGCCGATAGGATGGGACGCCTAAAACAAGCACAAGGTTGGGTATATGAAATCGCGCAATGGTATCCACGCATGGCGGTTTACGACGATGTTAAAGGTTGGAATAATGAACCCTATTTAGGTTCGGGTGAGTTTTATTTAGAGTACGGAAATATAGATTATACCATTGATGTACCTTACGATTTTATTGTAGTAGGCTCTGGTGAATTGGTAAATTTAGACGAAGTATATCCTAAAAAAATTGTCAGACGTTATCATAAAGCACAACAGAGCGATAAAACGGTGATGATAATTAGTGCCGATGAAGTGGGTAATGCCAAATTGACACGACCTAAAAATAAAGAACGTATCACTTGGCATTACAAAATAAATGAAACCCGTGACGCCGCTTGGGCAGCTTCAAAAGCTTTTATTTTAGATGGTGCTAAAATTAATTTACCGCAAGGTAAAACGGCTATGGCCTTATCGGCTTACACAAAAGAAAGTGCCACAGATGATGCGTGGAATAAGTCAACAGAATATGTAAAACAATCTATTGAACACAATTCTAAAATGTGGTTTCCTTACACCTATCCTGTAGCTACAAATGTAGCAGGTATTGTTGGGGGTATGGAATATCCTGGATTGGTTTTTTGTGGCTGGCGTGCTAAAAAAGGGTCATTGTGGAGTGTTACAGATCACGAATTTGGGCACAATTGGTTCCCAATGGTTGTAGGCAGTAACGAACGTTTACATCCTTGGATGGATGAAGGTTTTAATACATTTATAAACCATTACAGCGCTTTGGCTTATGGCAAATATCCTGCAAAATTAAGAGATAGATTGGGTTTTGTTAATCGTCTGACAAATAAATACAGAGAGCCTTCTAGTACATCACCCGACGTGGCACAAACCTATAATTTAGGCATGGTAGCTTATAGAAAACCCGCTTTAGGATTATTTATGTTACGCGAGTCTATTTTAGGACCAGACCGCTTTGATTACGCTTTTAGACACTATATTGCCAAATGGGCTTTTAAACATCCCAGACCTATAGATTTTATCAATGCGATGGAGAATGCCAGTGGCGAAGATTTAAATTGGTTTTTTAAAGCATGGTTTTATGGCACGGGTAATATAGATCAAGCCGTAACGGGTTTGAAATATTCGAAAAATAATGCTAAAAATGGCGCTATAATAAGTCTCGAAAATAAAGGAGAAGTACCCATGCCTGTCAATTTAGCCTTAACGGATGTAGCAGGAAATGTTATAAAAATACACATCCCTGTAGAGGTTTGGATGCGCGGTAATAGCATCGTTTATAAAGCTGATACTACGACAGAAATTGTCAAAATAACAGTTGACCCAGAAGCTTTATATCCAGATATTGATTTAAGCAATAATGTTTTTAAAGTCGGCAAAATAGACGGTTCTAAAAAAGAAGTTAAAGACTAAATTTTACAATTATAAGATTTACTAGAGATAATTTATTTTAGTCAGGGTTTCAGTCAAAGTGAAACCCTGACTTTCTCATATTGATAAAAAAATCCCGCTCCGATAGTTATCGGTAGCGGGATTTATATTGCAGGAAAATACTAACCTAAACCTAACTAAAAACAATATTTGTTCGCTGCAATAATTTTGTCGGCTATAGTGTTTCGCAAGCCTATAATATTTGGGTAATTAACGTATTTTGTATAGCGTTTTAAGCCCATAAGCATCATGCGTTGTTCGTCGCCTTCTGTAAACGAAATGATAGAATGTTTGCCAGCTGTTTCTATGACTTCAATGGCTTCAAACAAGTTTAATTTAGCCATTGCAATTTGACCTTCTACTTTATCTTCGCCTTGTGCTTTGGCTAATTTTTCAGCGCGTAAAATAGCCGATTCTGCCATATAAATCTGAATTAAAATATCTGATGAGGCCAACATTAATTGTTGATGTCTATCTACCTTCTCGCCGTATTTTTGAGCAATAGCACCACCTATCATTAAAAATAATTTTTTAAGGTTGCCAAGAATGTATTTTTCTTCTGCAAATAGTACAGAAAAATCAGGTTTATCAAATGAAGGAATACTCGTCAATTCATTGGCAACAGCCATTGCGGGTTTTAAAATGTCAACATGGCCTTTCATAGCTTTTTTAATAAGCATGCCAATACTTATCATGCGGTTTATTTCGTTGGTGCCTTCATAAATGCGGGCAATACGTGCATCGCGCCAAGCTGATTCTATAGGCGTATCTTCAGAAAATCCCATACCACCAAATATCTGAATACCTTCATCAGAACATTTTTGTGTGTGTTCGGATACGGCAACTTTTAGTATTGAACACTCAATTGCGTATTCTTCAATACCTTTTAATTCAGCATCCTG
>CAZGZH010000183.1:0-4320 GCA_964529645.1 uncultured Flavobacteriaceae bacterium | reverse complement strand
TGTGGCACAAAAATGACAATTCAAACTACAACCCACCTGACTCGACACACAAGCTGTTGTACGACTGGCCGTAGGAATTAATACCGACTCAACTACCAAACCATCGTGTAATTTTAGGACATTTTTTATGGTGCCGTCATTAGAGCGTTGTAGATTATCGACCTTGATGTGATTAATGACAAAATTATCTGATAAAAACTGACGCGTTTCTTTCGAAATATTGGTCATTTCATCAAAATTATGAACAGCTTTGCCCCACAGCCATTCATATACTTGATTGCCTCTGAAGGCTTTTTGGCCCTTGGATACAAAGAAATCTCTGAGTTCTGTTTTACTTAAGGCGCGTATGTCTTGTTTGGTGTTCATTTGGTGCAAAAGTAATGTTTTAGCTAAAATAATATTGTAAAAGGATAGACTAATGGATAAATAGTACCTGGTATCTTGATTGAGGAGACAAGGAACCTAACGTTTTTCAGTTATCTGTTATAAGTTTTAAATTAAAACTAAAACAAATCCCTCCTAGAGGAGGGCAGGGAGGTGTTTTCAATTGGTAGTAAGAATTATCATTTGCTTCGCGCCCCTCGCGTAAAACTTTGCGCCCTTTGCGGTTAAAAATAGAACCTAGAGGCTATAGAGCCAAAAACTCAAAACTTAAAACCCAAAACGCGTAAAGGTCAGTGTTCAGTGAGCAGTCACAGTCAGCAGTATTCTTTGCGCCCCTTGCGGTTAGTCAAATTTAAATGAAAGTTATATTTAAGAGATGGCCACATCCCGATAAAATCGGGATTCGCCAAGACGTCTTTGTGTTTTTCTGTGCTGCTTTGTGACATAACTTTTTAAAAATTAACCCAAAACACCAAACACGGAACTCAAATTCCAAAAACCTAAAACTTAAAACTTAAAACCCAGAACCCGAAATAGTCAAAGTCAGAGTCAGGGTCAAAGTCAGAATTCTTTGCGGTTAAACGCCAAATCCAAAAAAAAAGGGGAATAATCCCCTTAAAAAGACGCTTGATAATTTTTGTTTAAGGTATTAAATAGAATAGCTTTGTCCTGGCATTATTTTATAATTCAGAATATCGTATAATTAATAGCATAAAAAAATGTAATTTTTATATTAATTAAATTTATGTTTGGAAACACGAGATTAGAAATACTATATTTGCAATACTAAAAATGACATCAATGACATTAAGTTATTTAAAACGCTTAAAAATCCCGCTCCTTTTATTGTTAACCAATTTTCTGATAAGCAGTTGTGCTTCACGGCAAGATTTGGTTTATTTTCAAGGAGATGGTACCAACATAAACGTTCCCGTTAAATACGAACTCACTTATAAACCAGACGATTTACTCACCATTGCGGTTTCGGCTTTAGATATGGATGCCGTGCGTCCTTTTAACTTATATGTCGCTGATTACAGCCGTACTAGCGCAACAGGTTCAATCACTTCTTCGCCAGCACTACAAACTTATTTAGTAGATGCCGAGGGCGCTATAGATTTCCCTGTTATTGGCAGTATAAAAATAGCGGGTTTAACCCGTAAAGAAGCCACACAGTTAATTTCAGACAAATTAAAACCCTATGTTAACAATCCTATTGTCAGCATTCGTTTAACCAATTTTAAAATCAGTGTTTTAGGAGAAGTCAAACGCCCCGGTACTTTTACTATTCCCAATGAAAGGGTGACCTTACCCGAAGCCTTGGGCTTGGCAAACGATTTGAGTATCCAAGCACGCCGCGCCAATATTTTAATCGTTCGCGAAGTTGATGGGAAAGTCACCAAAACCTATATCGATTTGCGTTCTAATGCCATTTTTAAGTCGCCTTTTTATTACTTGCAACAGAATGATATGGTGTATGTAGAGCCCAATAATGCCAAGATAAAATCATCTAGCTACAATCAATTTACTTCAATCACCATTTCGGCTTTTTCGACACTCATCTCTGTTTACGCTATTTTATTTAGATAATTATGAATACAAGCAATCAAAATATATACGCCCTAGAAGAAGAGAATCCACTTAATCTCCGCGAAGAACTCGATAAGTATTTGCGTTACTGGATGTGGTTTGCCTTGGGAATTGTCCTTAGTGTTGTCGTGGCTTTGTATTATTTGCGCAAAACCACACCACAATACGAAACATCGGCTACCATCATGATTAAGGACGATAAAAAAGGGGGTGGTATGATGTCTGAACTCAGTGCTTTTCAGGATTTGGGGATTTTAAACGATGCTAAAAATTCTATAGACAACGAAATTGAAATCTTAAAATCGCGGACATTGATTGGCAGTGTTGTTAAAGATTTGCATTTAAATGTCAAATACATCCGCCAAGGTCATATTAGAACACGCGAATATTATAAAAATACCCCTGTTAAACTCAACTTTTTAGAAACCGACTCGGTGTTGTACAGAACAGCAGCTAATTTAAAGGTCTCCATTTTAAGTAAAACAAAGTTCACTTTAGAAGAAGAAGTATTGGGTAATTTAGGCACACATAAATTTGGGCAACAAATCAAAACGCCCATTGGCACTTTGTTGTTGACGCCTCATTTTAGCGATATCCCAAGTAGCCCCGAAGTGTATATCACTATTGTCCCGCTTAAAGCGATGGTAACAGGCTATAGAGAAGGCATTAAAATTGAGCCGGTAAGTAAAAAAGCCAGTGTTATCAACCTGACTTTAAAAGATGCCATTCAGCGCCGCGCCGAAGATTTTATCAATACCTTGATAAAAAAATATAATGATGATGCTATACAAGATAAAAATTTGGTATCGAAAAACACAGCCACTTTTATAGCCGACCGCCTCATATTAATAAACAAAGAGTTAACAGTGGTAGAAAATAATGCCGCCAGTTATAAAAAGAAAAACAAGCTGACCGACATAAAATCTGAAGCCACCTTGTTTTTAGAAAATGTATCGGAAACTAAAAAAGCCATTTTAGAGCAAAACACCCAATTGCGTTTGGTCGATTTTATGCTCGACTATTTGGGTAAAACACAAAACAATATAGAACTTTTACCGAGCAATCTCGGTTTGGCCGATGTATCCATTGCCGCCCTAATAGGCAAATACAATGAATTGGTTTTAGAGCGCAATAGGATTCTTAAAAATTCGAGTTTGCAAAATCCGGTTGTGGTAAATTTAGACGCCCAGTTACACACTTTACAAATCAGTTTAAAAACGAGTTTAAACAATGTTAAAAAAGGCATTACCATTGCTTTAAGCGATTTAAGTGCCCAAGAAAAATTGATTGATGCTAAAATAACCGATGTGCCACAACAAGAGAAAGAATACCGCGCCATAGAACGCCAACAACAAATAAAAGAAACTTTGTATTTATATCTCTTAAAAAAACGTGAAGAAACAGCCATCAGCTTAGCCGTTACAGCCCCTAATGCCAAAATAATTGACGCCGCTTTTACCAATGATATTGCGGTGTCGCCTAAAAAGAAAATTGTCCTTTTAGCCGCCATTTTAATCGGATTGTTGGTGCCGTTTATCGTCATTTATATTCGCGATTTATTGGACACTAAAGTCCATTCCCGAAAGGACATTGAAAGTCAGATTAGTGTCCCTATTTTAGGAGATATTCCGGCAGAGAAATCAAAACGCAACATTGTTATGGGCAGTAATGCCCGTTCAAGTAGTGCCGAAGCCTTTAGGTTGTTGCGCACCAATCTCGATTTTATGTTGACGGGTAACAGTAGCCTTAATTTGGCCAAGACCATTTTTGTAACTTCCACTATTAGTGGTGAAGGGAAATCGTTTATAGCCATTAATCTGGCATCAACTTTGGCCTTGTCGGGTAAAAAAGTGTTATTAATGGGCCTAGATTTACGCGCCCCAAAAATTACCAAGTACCTCGATATTGCCGATAAAAAAGGCATCACCAACTATATCACCAGTCCAGATGTTACATTAAACGATTTAAAATTTAAAGTAGCCGAATTGGGTGATTTAGATATTATCGGATCGGGTGTTATTCCGCCCAATCCGGCTGAATTGTTATTGAGTCCTCATATTAAAAAACTTTTTGACACCGTTAAAAAAGACTACGATTATATAGTAGTCGATACAGCGCCTGTTAATTTGGTGACAGACACTTTACTCCTCAATGACTACGCCGATTTGTTTGTATATGTAGCCCGTGCTAATTATTTAGACAAACGCTTGTTAGTTGTCCCTGAAACCTTGTATAAAGAAAAACGCCTTAAAAATATGGCGATGCTCTTAAACGACACAGACCATCAGCGCGGTTATGGTTATGGTTATGGTTATGGTTATGGTTATGGTTATGGTTATGGTTATG
>CAZGZH010000182.1:0-4333 GCA_964529645.1 uncultured Flavobacteriaceae bacterium | reverse complement strand
TACAAATCGCAATCCCTTCACACTGCGGAGGCGTCGCATAGTGGCCTAGTGCGCTTTGCTCGAAAAAGGTTCGAGCAAAGCGCACAATCTCACCGCAGTGTGTGGAAAAAATCGGGTATACCGCAAGTGTGGAAAATATATTTTTGGAAGAAAGCGTTGTTGTAAAATAAAATGATAATTATAAATGATTCAGGAGATAAAGAGGCTGTAAAAAGATACTTAAACACAGAATTTTCTTGCGGTAGTAAAACATGTAAATCAAGTTATTTTACAGCTCTTAGGCATGCCAGAGAATTAACAGGTAGATGTTTGAAAGACGGTAGTATCGAAATAAAAGAACATAGTAGAAACTGGGCAGGCGCTTGTATGTACCTCATACTGATTGATCATATTGGAGGAAAATTTGGAAATAAAGATAAGGACTGTAAAGAAAACTGCTCATTTCTAAAGGCATTAGAAAGTTTTACAGAGCTTGAAAAAGGGCAGCGTGATATTTTATATCAGTTAAGATGTTCTTTTTTACATCAATTTAACCTTTATGATTTACAAAAAAATAAAAAGTACACCGATAGGCATTTTTCAGTGCATATAGGAAGTGAGTTGATTTCTTTACCTGAGATTGAGTTTAATGGAAAGTTAAGTAATATATCGGAAAAGAACAAAACAAGTATAAGCTTGTTGAAGGTCGGCGATCTTGTTGAAGAAATGCACAAAAAAATTCTTTGCCTTCTCGATGATAATAAACTTGAAGTAGAAGTTCCACAAAGGAAGGCGCTGGATTATTTTTTAGATGCCAATACTATTTGTTACCAAGTTTCACGACTCTAATACTCTGATAATTTAAAAAAGGTTGCATTAGATATTTTAGGTGAAATCTGGTAGAATTTTATCTAATATGAATAATAAAGAAATACCTTTAGTAGAGAAGGATAAAGTATTATTTTATAGTCAAAATTGGGAAAGGACAAAAGTTTTTACCCTCTCTGTTCTTCCTCGTTTTGACATATTGATTACTCAGCAATTTCTATATTTAATAGAATTACCAACAAGTTTAACTCATGATACTGGAGGCATATTGTTGGGTGTACTCGGTCAGACGATCGCAAATTCTGCTGAAAAGAAGGCAGTTGATAAAGTTAGATCAGCTTGGCTTGATTCAAATCAGCAACTTATATCTAATGAATTTGAAAAAATTGTTCTTCTGAAAATTCCAAAAGAAAATTTAAAAAACAGTATTGTATTGAAAAAAAGTTTTAGACAAAAACTAGCTACATTTACATATAACGATAAAAAAATAGCTCTGCAGGGTAACAAGACAGAATATGAGAGATTTAAAATTTATTTAGAATCTCATGTTTTGTAAAAATTTCTGAGATAACAGAGACACTAATTTTAACAAAGAAATAATAAAATATCATACGAACTATACAAATTTATTGATTGTATTAAGATGAAAATACGGATATAGTACTAAATATAATTTCCTACATTTTAATATCGTTTTGGATTATCGGAATGTATGAAATAGGGAGAAATTACCTAAACCAAAGCATTATTAAGAATTGGAAATTAATGGGAATATTTATCCTGATATTAACTTTTTATATGTACATGTTTATATTTGGACCTGATCCTGAAACTGGCATCTCTCAAAGATTTGATTTAAATTTTTTCCTTAAGATTTTCATTCCTAGTCTGGCTGCTATTTTAATTGGTATATATTTTTCAAAAATACCAAAGGGAAAGATTACAATTTAGAAGAATTGTTCAGAGAATTACTCGAAAAAATGTTCCTTTTGTTCTCTGCCCCACATGTTTAGAAGTTTGTGGAATTAGTAAAGAAAAATTGATTGACGGAATTCTTGAGGAACACATGAGTGATTTGGCGAAATTGGTTAAAGAAAGTGAAAAAGTTTTAATATTTTAAGCAAATAATTATGACGAGTGAATCTATAAAACAACATTGGGAAGAAGTTTATAGGGTGAAAAATACAACCAGTGAAGTAAGTTGGTATCAGGAAACTCCCAAAACTTCAATTGATCTTATTTTATCAACAGGGTTAGATAAAAATACCAATATTATTGATATTGGCGGTGGAGATTCTAGGTTTGTAGATAAACTTTTAGAGCTTGGTTTCAAAAATATATTTGTATTGGATATTTCCGAAAAAGCTTTACGAAAAGCAAAAACAAGACTTGGAGAAAAAGGGAAATCAGTTGTTTATATTGAGTCTGATATTTTAGAATTTGACACAGAATCTCGGTTTGATATTTGGCACGACAGAGCCGCGTTTCATTTCTTAACTAAAAAGGAAGACATTGTTCGTTATGTTGAAATTGCAGGCAAGTTTATAAAACCAAGTGGTCATCTCATTATATCGACCTTTTCTATTGACGGACCAAAAAAATGTAGCGGACTTGATATTACACAGTATTCAGAAGAATCAATAAAAAAGACTTTTGAAAGTAAATTTAATCATGTGCGAAGTTTTCAAGAAATACATACTACGCCATTTGATACCAAACAAAATTTTCTGTTTAGTGTTTTTAAAAGGAATAAAAAATAAAATAATTATGGAATTTACATCCACCATGTCAACATACTATGTTGACATGGTGGATATCAGTGAGTTAGTCGATAAATGCAAAGAAGTAGAAAAGAATAATGTTTAATATAATTACAAAAATACAAACTTGGGCAGACAAAAAATTTGCAAAAGGAGTTGCTAAAGCAATGAAACGAACCTATTTAATGTTTAAAGAGGATAGATCTGAACTATCCGAAGAAGAGATTCTTAAAAAAGTACTCTCAATGCGTCCCACTAAGTCAGCTAAGAATCTTTTATTAGATAATTACTTTTGGGACGATAAAAGCAATATTAATTTATGGTCTGTCACATTTACTTTAATAATGCATGAGTATAGAAAAGGATATTATAAAAATAACCTTTTACCAATTCCACGAGATTCAATAAACAACCTAACAGATTCATTAAGAGAAATTATAATGGTAGATAAAAATAGTTTATAGTGTCGGAGGAATTTCCGGTTAATATTCTAAAAAATGATAAAGTAAAGATACTTTATTAGTTAATTATAAAACTTATGGAAGAAGAAATGTTTAAGTTATGTAAGTGTGGACATACTCGTGATGCGCACGACAATAGCAGCTCAGAATTTAAAGATGGGGGAGGTCCACAAAAAGGAAAAAAAGATTCTAAGTGTAAAGCAACTAATCCTGACAAATGTCCTTGTGAAGAGTATATCCCAGAAGAAAAATAGCCCTGCACAAGGATCTTAATTTCGATAAACTAAAATAGTTAAAATAACCTTCCACTCTTCCAATGCGAGGTATCCCGCCAGTTTATTCAACGGCTAATCCGCCGCGGAGGATTAGCCGTTCGGAATCTATAAAATCTAAACGGCTAACATCTTTTATGTTAGCCGTTTAGATTTGTGTAAAGTTAGTGGTTACGATAGAATAAAAAGATGAAAGATACTAAAAATATGTTTGATGTTGTGGTTATCGGCGCTGGTGCTGGAGGTCTTAACATAGCAGGGTTTATGAACCGTGTTGGTTTTAAAGTACTTTTGATTGATAAGGCTGATAAAAATATCGGTGGGGATTGCCTAAACTTTGGATGTATACCAAGTAAGGCGCTTATACATGTTGCAAGGACAATCTCAAAAGCTAAAGAAGCGAATAATTTTGGGGTGGCGACTTCTGGTAAGCCTGATATTAAGAAAATAAAAGAATATATAAAATCAAAGCAAGATACTATTCGCAAACATGAAAATGCTGAGTACTTAAAGAGTTTGGGAATGACAGTTGTCTTAGGAGAGGCAAAGTTTATATCAAAAGACAAGGTAGAAGTTAATGGCACAAAATATAGAGGAAAAAAGATTATCCTTGCTACAGGGTTAAGACCAAGAGAATTAAAAATTGAAGGAATTGAAAAGGTGAAAATGTATAACAATGAAAATATCTTTGATATTGATTTTGTGCCTGAGAAACTTTTGATAATTGGCGGAGGGCCTATCGGTATTGAGATAGCACAGGCCTTCAACTATCTTGGGTCAAAGGTAACGGTGCTACAAAGTGCCCCAGGCATATTAGGGAAAGAGGATCCAGAGGTGACAGATATTTTACTACAGCAATTAAAAGATGAAGGGATTGAGTTTTATTTTAATTGTAATCTGAAGAAATTTACAGCTAGTAATGAGATACACCTTGAAAGTGACGGAAAGAGTAAAGAGATAGAATTTGATGCCGTCTTCGCTGCTGTCGGCAGGGAACTAAATGTAGAAAAATTAGATCTTGAAAAAGCGGATA
>CAZGZH010000181.1:0-4335 GCA_964529645.1 uncultured Flavobacteriaceae bacterium | reverse complement strand
GGACAAAATTTATTACAACACTCTCGCGAAGTAGCAAATCTTTGTGCTTTAATGGCAGCTGAGTTGGGCTTAAATCCAAAAGTAGCCAAACGTGCCGGACTTTTGCATGATATTGGTAAAGTACCTGATACCGAAAGCGAATTACCACATGCTGTTTTGGGTATGCAATGGGCCGAAAAATACGGCGAAAAACCCGATGTGTGTAACGCCATAGGTGCCCACCACGACGAGATAGAAATGAAATCGCTTTATGCCCCAATTGTACAAGTATGTGACGCTATTTCGGGTGCCAGACCGGGTGCCAGACGTCAAGTGTTAGATTCTTATATCCAACGTTTAAAAGACCTTGAAGAAGTAGCCTTTAGCTTTGGAGGTGTTCAAAAAGCCTATGCCATTCAAGCAGGACGCGAATTGCGTGTTATTGTAGAAAGCGAAAAAGTAGATGACAACAAAGCAGCCGAATTATCATTCAATATTTCTCAGAAAATTCAGAATGATATGACCTATCCAGGGCAAGTACGTGTTACGGTAATACGCGAAACTAGGGTTGTTAATATTGCGAAGTAAATTGTTTGAAACTGAAAGACTCATACTTAAATCAACTTCTGTAGATGACGCAGCGTTTATATTTGAGCTGTTAAATACGCCAAAATGGTTAAAATATATTGGCGATAGAAATGTTACTTCTGTTGAAAGTGCCACAGAATATATTAAAACCAAAATGCTGCCACAATTAGAAAAACTGGGGTATTCAAACTATACTTTAATAAGGAAATCTGACAATAAAAAAATAGGTACTTGTGGCCTTTATGATAGAGATGGTTTAGAAGGTATAGATATTGGGTTTGCTTTTTTACCTGAATTTGAAAATAAAGGTTATGGTTATGAATCAGCAAATAAGCTAAAGAATATTGCCTTCGATAAATTTGGGATAAAAGAAATAAATGCAATCACCCAAAAAGACAATATTTCTTCTCAAAAATTATTAGAAAAATTAGGCTTAAAATTAATTGGTACGACTATTCTTCCTAATGAAGATATAGAATTATTACTTTACAAGGTAAAAGTTTAGTTTTCTATTTCCTAGGATGAAATTTTTGTACCACCTTTTTTAAATGGCTTTTATCTACATGCATATAAATTTCGGTTGTGGTAATACTTTCGTGTCCTAACATTTGCTGAATAGCGCGTAAGTCGGCGCCTCTTTCAAGCAAATGCGTGGCAAAAGAATGTCTAAAAGTATGCGGACTAATACGTTTTTTTATTCCCACTTTAGCAGTTAAATCTTTAAGAATTATAAAAACCATATTTCGTGTTAATTGACGGCCACGGCGGTTGAGAAAAACAGTATCTTCAAAACCTTTTTTAACATCGAGATGATTTCTAACCTTTTTAATATAAGTGTTAATATACTTTTGGTTAAGTGCATTTATAGGTACGAAGCGTTGTTTGTTACCCTTTCCTAAAACACAAATAAAACCTTCGTCAAAAAATAAATCGGATATTTTTAGGGTAATCAATTCCGTTACACGCAAACCACAGCTGTACAGTGTTTCGAGCATAGCGCGGTTGCGTTCGCCTTGCGGGGTGCTTAAATCTATTTGTTTGATAATAGCATCAATCTCGTCTGTAGAAAGCGTATCGGGTAGTTTTCGGCCTATTTTGGGTGATTCTATAAGTTGCGTGGGATTGCTATCGCGATAATTTTCAAAGACCAAGTAATCGAAAAAATTCCGTAAGCCCGAAATAAGCCGTGCTTGCGAACGGGCATTGAGCTTTTTAGCAGCATCGTAAACAAATTGCTGAATGTGTTCTTCGGTAATTTTAAGGGGTGAAAAGGACATTTCGTTAACTTCTAAAAAACGGATTAATTTGGCGACGTCTCTTCCGTAACTATCAATAGAATTTTGCGATAGCCCACGCTCTATTTTAAGATATAAACGATAATCGTGTAAAGCGTTTTGCCATTTCATTGGGTAAAAATAAAGTAATATCTTTACAAAATGAAAAAGTTGCTTATAATAAACGGTCCTAATTTAAACTTGCTAGGCACCCGCGAACCCGATATTTATGGTAAAACAGGGTTTGAAGATTATTTTAAAACCCTTCAAGAAAAGTTTCCGCAATTTGAGCTGTATTATTTCCAATCGAATATTGAAGGGGAGTTGATAGATAAACTCCACAAAGTGGGTTTTACTTTTGACGGTATTATCTTTAATGCTGCGGCTTATACACACACTTCCGTAGGTTTAGGCGATGCTGTTAAAGCCATTACAACACCCGTTATAGAAGTCCATATTTCTAACGTTCACGCCCGTGAAGATTTTAGACATAAATCATTTATAGCGCCCAATGCCAAAGGTATTATTGCCGGTTTTGGTTTACAGAGTTACGATTTGGCTATTGTTTCTTTTGAGTAACTAAAACGTCTTTACGAGTTTTGCAAAGCAAAACGTGGTAATCTCTTGAAACATTGTTGCTACCTTTAAAAAGATTGCCACAGTTTTTTACAAAAAACTTCGCAAAGACATAAAATTCAAAAAGTCAGGGTTTTACTCAAAGAGAAGTCCTTGCTAATTTTTATTGCAATTGTTCCCTTGAGGGGATAATCCTAATAATGTCAAATTAGGTATTTAAATGTCTATCCACAAATGATATAATCTATCATTTTACCCCTTTTTGTACAGATGTATTTGCCAACTTAAAAAAGTAGTACCACTATAAATTTCTTTAAATCTGGCCTCACCAATAATACGGTCTATTAAATTTTGGTCGTGTATAAAAGTTCTAAACGGATTGCCGCGTATTTTTAAGGTAAGGTTTAACCCCCAAACAATGGTCCGGGCTAAAAAGTTGTCTTGCGGGTACACCAAAGCGTAATAGGTTTTGGCTTTAGATAAAGAGGCTTTTAGCAAATCTTCTACATAAGGATAGCAGCAAATAACCTTGTCGAGTGTTACAATATCGTGTGCTTCAATGGCTGTGTGAACATCTAAAAAATCACCCAAATGATAACTTATTTTATCTTGATAAGCCCTTTTTTCAACTTCGGCTTTGGCTACTTCAATATAATCTTCAGAAGCATCTACGTCGGTTACTTTACAAAGTCCTTGAGGTATTAATTCTAACGGAATAGGGCCTACACCACCCCCAATGTCTAATAACGATAAATTATTAAGGTTTAAATTTTTTAAAGCTTCTGTTAGCTTTTTGGTTGGTTTACGCGGCCCGCGTTTGAGGTAACGCTTTAAATCTTTTTGAGCGTTTTTTATATCGAATTGTTTGTTGGCCCCGCAGCAGTGTTGGCAACTCATATGTTAAAGTTTTAAATTAAAGATTCCAGAGATAATTAGAAAAAATAGGTTTGTCTAAATAAAATTCGAACTCATCCATAAATGAATCATAGAGACCAGTAAAATTACACTTATTAATAGGGAAAAATATCAGACTTTCTGGATTATAGGGATTATCTCCAAATCCAAGAGCAATAAATACTTTAAAAAATGTTTTATCAATATTTTTATAACGAGTAAGTTGATGCGAATTACACCAATTAATCTTGTCCTCCTTGTTATAGTACCCAGCTCTCCATTTAGCTTCAACATAAAAAACATTACCGTTTTTCTTGTCACGAAATTTAAAATCAGGATTTAGGCTTTCTTCACTAAAGTCAATACTATTTGATATAAAGCTAGGTGTTCTATAAATTAGGTCATAAGACTCGGGAGGAAACATAAAATCTCTTACATAATCTTCAAACTTTTCACCTTTCACAAAAGATTTGGGTTTAAAAAACTCATCAGAGAAGGCGTAAAAACTTCTTCTAAATCTGTTAATAATATTCATTACAATTTAGTTTTAATAAAGTCTATTGTCTCAGCTTCAATCGCCGCTGCTTTTTTATAAATACTTTCAGCTTTAGCTATAATGGCGTCGGCAAAAGTGCGGTCTTTTATGTCTTTGGCATTGATACGGACATTAAAATAAGCGCCTGTTACGGCCGTTTTGGCACAAAGGACGCCTACGCCGGCATCAGAAAGTGAGTTTTGTAAACCGTCTTTGAGCATGGCTTGCATTACTGCCATAGAATTATAGGCGGTTTCCATGACTTTAAACGGTATTTCGGTAGCGTATTTGGTGGCGGCTTCTACAGCTTCAGATCGGATTTTCTTCTCGGCTTCTGTTGTTTTTGGCAATCTAAAAGCGTCGATTATTTTGTTAAAGGCGTTAGTATCTTCGTCAACCAAAGCCATTAAAGTATCTTTATAGGCTTGCCCTTTTACGGCCCAATCAGAAAAGCTTTCCCAACGGTCGTCCCAACCGCGTTTGTGTGCC
>CAZGZH010000180.1:0-4354 GCA_964529645.1 uncultured Flavobacteriaceae bacterium | reverse complement strand
GGCTTTGACGTCAAATGACGTACGACGTATCCACAAAGCGGGTAAAAAAGTGGCCATGATTGGTGTAGAAAATGCCTATTCGGTTGGTTTAGACCTATCTAATATTAAAAAATTCTACAATTTAGGAGCCCGTTATATGTCCCTTTCACACAATGGTCACAGTCAGTTTTGCGATTCGCATACAGGTGAAAAAGACAGTATTTGGCTGTATCACGGTTTGTCTGATTTAGGTAAGCAAGCGCTTGCCGAAATGAATAAATGGGGTATTATGGCCGATGTGTCACATCCGTCAAAAGAATCGTTTATGGATATGATTGAGCTGAGTAAAGCGCCTATCATTGCGTCACATTCATCGGCTAGAGCTTTGTGTAATAATAGTCGGAATTTAGACGATGAAGAACTTAAACTCTTGACCAAAAACAACGGTGTTATACAAACGGTTGCTTTTCCAAGTTATTTAAAAGCCGATAAAGACAAAGCCTACAAAGAAGCTGTTAAACCATTATATGACGCTATTGCTAAAGAAATGGGTATTACCCTAGCCGACCCAAGTACCATGACTACTATGACCGATGCCGAGTACGAAACTTTTGCAATAGACCTAAGGAAAGTCAGAAAAAAAGCTGAAGCCGATAAACGCATGGTTGCGGTTAGAAAAAATACGCCACCTGTTAACGTACAAGATTTGGTTGATCATATAGATTATATGGTTAAACTTATTGGTATAGACCACGTAGGTATTAGCTCCGATTTTGACGGGGGTGGTGGTATTGATGGTTGGAACGACGCTTCAGAAACTTTTAACGTCACTTTAGAGCTCGTAAAACGCGGTTATACAGAGGCGCAAATTTCAAAATTGTGGAGTGGTAATTTATTGCGTGTTCTAGACGACTGTCAGCGTATAGCCAAACAATTACAAGACCATTAAGAGCCTTTTAATATTGAGAGTAAGTCGTCTTGAATACGTTTTGGACGCATACTTTTGGCATCTAGCAGTACCCAAACAGTCTTGCCTTTAGAGAGTAAAGTTTCTTTGTTATAAATTTCTACATAACGTATAGATTTAACACCACCGGTCTCTCCTACCCATGTTTTTACTGTAATAATGTCGTTTAAAAAGGCAGGTTTTAAATAGTCTATTTCATGGCGTAAAGCTACCCAACTATATTGCTTGTCAAATTTATTATCAGACAGAAACTTCCAATGTTTTGTAGAAGCACGATTAATCCACTTTAAATACACATTGTTATTTACGTGATTAAGTTCATCTATATCAGAAGCGACCACAGTTATATCAAAACTGTAAACAGGTGTATTTTTAACTTCATTCATAAAAAAGGCAATATTTAGGGTAAAAATACATAATTATAAAGTAACATTTATCACTATTTTAGCCGATAATAAATCAGAAATTTGCACTATTAAAATTTTAGAAAATGAAAAGAACTGTAGCCATTACCTGTCAGAATAGAAAAGAAGTATCAGGTCACGCCGGAAAATGCCGTAATTTCTTTATCTATACTATCGACGACACAAAAATACTCTCAAAAGAACTCTTAGAATTGAGCAAAGAAGAAGCACTCCATGAGGCTTTTCACAATCCTGAAATGGCAGGACAACCCCACCCTATTTTTGATGTTGATATATTTTTAGTGGGAGGTATTGGTATAGGGGCCATTTACAAACTCAAAACCCATAAAGTTGATACCTATATAATTCGTGAAACAAATCCCGATACAGCCGTAGAAAGTTTTTTGGCTGGGACTCTAGAAGTTTTAGATTTAGATAATTATGACGGAGGAGCTTGTAATTGTGACGATGAGGGGCATCATCACCACCATTAAATAATATTAAAACTAGGGAAGGGTTAGAAGATAGCTTTATAATTTTACTCTAGTCTTATGTCGAGACCTCCTTTGAAACCTGTAATATTCTCTACTGCGCTCTAAAAGACAAAGAATTAAAATTTAATTTTCTATGTATAAATCTACTGTCTTCTTTATTAAATTGATTTAAATACTTTGTTACCTTTGTTTTTATTTCATTAAAATGAGAATAGACAAGTATTTATGGTGTATAAGAGTCTTTAAAACACGTGGTTTGGCTACTGATGCTTGTAAAAAAAATCACGTAAGTATTGGCGGACAAAAAGTTAAACCTTCTAAAGAAGTATTTGGCAGTGAAAAGGTGGTCGTTCGTAAAAACCAAATCGACTATCAATTTGAGGTTTTAGACTTGCCTACAAATCGTGTTGGGGCTAAAATTGCGGGCTTGTATTACAGAGATATTACACCCAAAGATGCTTTTGATAAACAAGATTTACTCAAATATTCTAAAGATTATTACCGCAAAAAAGGCACGGGACGTCCTACAAAAAAAGACCGTCGCGATATAGAAGATTATACAGATGAAGAAGACTGATAAATTTAGCGCTAAATATTGGGAAGATAAGTACCAACACGATAACACGGGCTGGAATATTGGCTATCCCTCTACGCCTATCAAAGAATATATAGACCAACTAACAGATAAAAATATTAAAATACTCATTCCTGGTGCAGGCAATGGGTATGAAGCCGAATATCTTCACAACAGTGGCTTTACCAATGTTTGGGTAATTGATTTGGCTAAAAGCCCGTTAGATAATCTTAAAAAGCGTGTCCCCGATTTTCCTGAAGCACACCTCTTGCAAGGCGATTTCTTTAAACACAATACCCTGTACGACCTCATTTTTGAGCAAACCTTTTTTTGTGCTTTAGACCCCGCTTTACGCGATAAATATGTCGCAAAAATGGCCTCTCTACTCAAACTCAAAGGTAAATTAGTGGGCTTGCTGTTCAATTTTGAATTAACCGCACAAGGGCCACCCTTTGGCGGTAGTGCAGAAGAATACAAAAAGAGGTTTTCAAAACATTTTAAAATTAAAGTTTTAGACAGGGCCTATAATTCCATAAAACCCCGCAGCGGAAGAGAATTGTTTATTATCTTTGAAAAATAAAATAATTACGTGCTTTAATGGACTCTATTATACTTAGTAACACACAAATTCAACACAAAATAAAGCGCATAGCGTATCAGATTTACGAAGCTAATTTTACGGCTACAACATTAGTTCTGGCTGGTATAGCCGACAATGGTTTTGTTCTGGCCAAAAAATTAAAAGCCATTTTAGAAAAAATAAGTCCTCTAGAAATTGTATTGTGTGAAGTAAAAATTGATAAAAAGAAACCACTCAATCCAATTGAAACTTCATTAAATGCAGAGGATTATAAAAACACATCCTTAGTTTTAGTAGATGACGTTTTAAATTCTGGCACCACATTAATGTATGCCGTTAAACACTTTCTAGAAGTGCCACTAAAACAGTTTAAGACAGCTGTTTTGGTAGATCGCAATCACAAAAAATATCCTGTAAAAGCCGATTTTAAAGGTGTTTCTTTGTCAACATCTCTAAAAGAACACGTTCAAGTAAGTTTCAAGGGTAAAGAAGCCAAAGCCTTTATGAGTTAGTTTAAACCGATTAATTTTAATATTTCTGAACTAATTACTGGTACATCTTTATCAGATGTATTTAAAGTATGCTGTGCTTTTTCGTAAAAAACTAATCGCTCAAAGAGGTGTTTGGCGACAAATTCTTTTAAATCATCTTCACTTAAATCGGCCACCAAAGGACGTGACGCTTTTTCTAAAAGGAGGCGCTTAACAAGTATATTTAGAGGTGTATTTATAAATACCGAAGTCGCTTTTTTGTTTATCAATGCCATATTATTACCATAGCAAGGTGTACCACCACCTACTGATAGGATTATTTTATTGTTTTGATCCAACAATTCGTTGAGGTAAAGACTTTCTTTTTTTCTAAAGTAAATTTCCCCTTTATATTTAAAAATATCAGAGATAGGCATATCTTCTCTGTCTGATATAACAGTGTCTAAATCAATAAATTTAAATGGACTTTTCTTTGCAATTTCTTTGGCAACGGAAGATTTTCCGCAAGCCATATAACCCAACAAAACAAGTGTGTTTTTTGTCAAAATAATTACTTAAAAATACATGACAAATATCGTATAAAATAATTATAAATTCGGTTTGTATAATTAATAAATGATAGTATATTTGCAACCGCAATTTAAAAGACCTGGTAGCTCAGTTGGTAGAGCATCTCCCTTTTAAGGAGAGGGTCCTGGGTTCGAGCCCCAGCCAGGTCACAGATTCTATTAAAAACCACGTACTTTTACGTGGTTTTTGTGTTTAAACCTTACTTTGGCTGGGGCGATGAAGTTTATCCCGAGAGCAAAGCGATTCGGGAAGCCCAGCCAGGTCACCATTTATAACAAAGTCGTTCATTTATTGT
>CAZGZH010000179.1:0-4366 GCA_964529645.1 uncultured Flavobacteriaceae bacterium | reverse complement strand
CAATGGGTGTATTCATATATTTTGAAAAAGGTGTCCATTGGAGTGCAATACTTGCTAAACTTAATTTATAGCTTGTTACAAATTTTGTAGGCGAAATAAAATGATAATTAAACTTTGTATCGTAATCTCCTGTACTCAACTGTACCCGACTTTCTAAATTAGAAGCCACATCAAAATTAAAATACGCTTGTGTTGTTTTGTAATTAAAAAATTGACCGATGTTTAAATTACGCGGATTTATCAACGAAAAAGAAGTGTCCTCAAACAAAAAATCGAGTTTGGCGGCCTCGCTTAAATCGTCTGTATAACCCAACCCGAACCAAATGTTTTTTTGCTTGGCTAATCGGGCGTAAGCCGAAAGGTGGTATTTAACAGTATTATCTTTTAAGCCATAAGCCGAATAGGCTTTAATTTTAAATTTTTTAGAAAAATCGCTGTTTGTTATAAAGCCACCACCTAACCTCAACCCCTCTCGGTTGTTAAAATTTATAAGCTGACTTAAATTAAAATCGAAATTGTTAATGGGGTAGTAGCCTTTAAAAATTTTACGCGATAGGGCGATATAGTGCTCAAACTTTTCTGCTTTGCCAATGCTGTCAATAATTCTATAGGTTTCTAAGCCACGTTTAGTAATACTGTCGGTTCTGTATTTTTGCCAAAAAGTGTCACTTCTTGTAGAAACATCGTCTGTAAAAACAACAGTCTGACTTGCATTTTTCACCCTTAAAGGGATGTTTAATTGCAGGTCAAAATTCTTTGTTTTAGTGCTAAAATAGATGACGTCTTGAGGTTTCTTTTTCTTGTTTGACGTGTTAGATAAGCTGTCTTTTTCAGAAGTTTTTTCGCCTTTTTTCGCCGTTATACCACCAAATAATGTAATGGTTTTATCGTTATCACCTTTATTAATTCTCACACTAGATTCTGTAGGAAACCACAGTTTAAACAAAGGTTGGTATTTAAATATTTGATTAGCTTTAACAGCTATCACGCCTTTTAATTGTGCCAGACCTTTTGTCAAAGCATAAGTTTTTATGTCAATATATAAAACGCCTTCTAGTCCAACTTTTTCGCCAATTTTAAGCGGTTTAAAATAGACCAGATAATTATTGTTAAGGGTGTCTAAAATTTTATAATTATAATGTTTTAAGGCCTTATTACTGATAGGACTTTTATAACGATTGCCAACCACTTCAAACTTGTCATTATAGAAGTCGAAACTTTGTAAATCGAGTGCTAGAATTTCGTATAAAGGATTTTTGAGACCAGCCATGCGGGCGGCTAAAACTTTTTCTTTTGCGGGTTTCCCTTTTTGGAAGAGGTGTTCAGATATTTTTTCGGTAAGGTAAAGATGGTGTTTTTGTAATTGTGATTTGAGTTCGTAATTAGACGAATCGAGACGGCTAAATGTTTTTATACCTTCTTTAATTTTATAAACAGAATCAATACTTCCATCTACTGAATCGGGAGACCCCGTTATTAACAATTTGTTGTAACTTATATATTTATAGGTATTTAATACTTTTTTATAATTGTTTTTAAATTTTAACTGTATCACTTTTTTTATCAACGCTATGGCAGGATTTTCTGGGGAATTTAATACAACAGTTTGCAATTGTTCTACAGAAGGACTGAGTAAAATTGTGAGATATTTCTTTTTTTTAAGAAAGATTGTTTTTGTTTTAAAACCTACATAAGATATAACGATACTGTCTAAATCTTTTTTTGTGACAATACTAAAAACGCCATTTGCATCTGTGAGAATACCTCTATTATTTTGGTAAATAACACTTGCAAAAGGTAATACTTCTTTGGTTTTAGCATCTTTTACAACACCCGAAATATGTGTTTGAGCATTAAGGGTTAATCCGAAAAGGATAAATAAATATAATAAATTTTTTAGCATACTATTTAATACAAATGCAAGTAACAAATTTACTTAATAAAAAAGCACTCAATTGAGTGCTTAAAGAGTTTTTTAATAAAAAATTTAACATTTAGACTGTCATTATTTCTTTTTCTTTGTTTTCTAAGATATCGTCTATTTGCTTTGTATAAGAATTTGTTAAATCTTGGACATCGCTTACAGCATCTTTTGCCAAGTCTTCAGAAAGCCCCTCTTTTTGCAATTTTTTAATATCGTCGTTGGCTTCTTTTCTAGCATTGCGGATACTAATTTTATCGTTTTCTGCTTCAGCATGGGCTTGTTTGGTCAATTCTCTACGGCGTTCTTCTGTTAAAGCAGGAATACTAATAATAATAGATTCGCCATTATTCATAGGGTTAAACCCAAGATTTGCTGCCATAATAGCGCGTTCAATTTCTTGCAACATGCTTTTTTCCCAAGGTTGAATGGTTATTGTTTTACCATCTGGCGTATTGATGTTAGATACTTGGCTTAGAGGTGTTAAAGAGCCATAATAATCTACTTGAACGCCATGAAGCATAGAGGGTGAGGCTTTACCAGCTCTAATATTTAACAATTCTTTTTTAAGATGCACAATAGCGTTTTGCATGTGCTCTTTTGCTGTGTCTAGAATAAATTGAACTTCTTCATTCATAAGATTGTAATTTTATTATTTTCCTACTAAGGTTCCTATTTTTTCGCCGTTGAGTATTTTTTGAAGATTACCGTGTTTATTCATATCAAATACAATAATAGGTAGATTATTTTCTTCACTCAATGTAAAAGCCGTCATATCCATTACATTTAATCCTTTACTCATAACATCTTTAAAAGAAATGTTATCGAATTTTATGGCTTCTTTATTTTTTTCGGGATCTTCAGAATACACACCATCTACACGTGTCCCTTTTAAAATAACATCGGCATTAATTTCTATAGCACGTAAAACAGCGGCGGTATCTGTAGTAAAATAAGGATTACCTGTACCAGCACCAAAAATAACAACACGCCCTTTTTCTAAATGACGTACAGCGCGCCTTTTTATGTAAGGTTCGGCTATTTGTTCCATTTTAATGGCTGTTAAAAGGCGGGTTTTTAAACCACCCAATTCTAAGGCATCTTGTAAAGCCAATCCGTTTATAACGGTAGCCAGCATACCCATATAGTCGCCTTGAACACGGTCCATACCTTTTCTAGAGCCTGCTACACCTCTAAATATATTGCCGCCGCCGATTACAATAGCCACTTCAATACCTTTAGCAACTATGCTTGTAACTTCTTTAGCGTATTCGGCAAGACGATCTGGGTCAATTCCGTAAGGTCGATTGCCCATGAGTGCTTCGCCACTTAATTTTAGTAATATTCTTTTGTATTGCATGATTTAATAAGAAAGTTTTACAAATATACTAAAATAAGTATCTACTATCAATATGAATGTTTTGAGAAATGGGTATAAAAAAAACCTTGCCAAATAATGACAAGGTTTTTTTATCACGGTAAGTGATGTATTATGTTAACGAAACGCGTTTAAAGCCCGTTACAGTTAATCCTTTTGAATTAACATAATTGGCTACAGTTTGCTTTTCGTCTTTTATAAAATTTTGGTCAAGAAGACATAATTCTTGATCTAAAGTAGTGTTATCAGAAATAAATCTTTCTAATTTACCAGGAAGGATTCTATCCCAGATTTTTTCTGGTTTTCCTTCGGCTTTAAGTTCCGCTTTTATGTTTTCTTCTTCTTTTGCAATAATGTCATCGGTTAATTGTAATCTAGAGATATAAGTTGGCACGTGTTTAAGTGTTTTACCTAATCTACTCAATTCAATATTTTCTTTTTCAATTACAGCAATTCTCGCTTCGGTTTCTGAAGCCACAAATGCAGGATCAAGATCTTTATATGATAAAGTTGAAGCGCCCATTGCGGCAGCTTGCATAGAAATATCTTTAGCCACTACGTCTGCACCTTCTTTATTTTCTGATAAAGCTGTAACAGCAGCTATTTTATTACCAGTGTGGATATAATAGCCAACATAAGCACCAGAAATTTTTTCGAAAGCAGCAATCTCTAGCTTCTCGCCGATAACACCAGTTTGTTCAATTAGTTTTTCTGCAACAGTCATGCCGCCAAAATCAGCATTAAAAAAGGCTTCTTTAGAATCGTAATTTAAAGCGATAGTTGCAAATTTTGTAGCTAACGCCACAAAATCGTCATTTTTTGCTACAAAATCTGTTTCACAATTTAATGAAATAATAGCACCAACTGTTTTATCATCATTAACTTTTGCAATTACAGCACCTTCGGCAGTATCGCGATCAGCTCTTTTAGCTGCTACTTTTTGACCTTTTTTACGTAAAATAGAAACTGCTTCATCAAAATCGCCATTGGCTTCAACTAATGCATTTTTACAGTCCATCATACCAGCTCCGGTAGATTTTCTGAGTTTATTAACTTCTGCGGCGGTT
>CAZGZH010000178.1:0-4417 GCA_964529645.1 uncultured Flavobacteriaceae bacterium | reverse complement strand
ATGCACCAATATTTTAGGATCTTCTAGTAGTGCAAAATCATTTAAAAAGGCACTGAGTTCTAGCTCATTTTCAATAATATTACCGCCTATTTTTACTATTTTAAGTATTTGTTTCATTTTAAATTCTTTAGAATTTTTTTCAATACAATCTGCGCCGCATAAGTCCTGTTATGGGCTTGTTGTATAACCAACGACGCTTTCGAATCTAAAACAGCATCGGTTACAACCACATTCCGCCTTACAGGTAAACAGTGCATAAATTTGGCTTGGTTTGTCAATGTCATTTTTTCGGAAGTGATTTGCCAATCTAAATCAGTTTTTAAAACCACTCCATAATCATAAAATGAACTCCAGTTTTTAACATAAATAAAATCGGCATCCTTAAAAGCTTTTTCTTGATTGTATTCAATTTTTGCATTTTTAGTAACCTCAGTATCCAATTCATAACCTTTTGGATGCGTTATGACAAAATCAGCTTCTTGCATCTGCATCATTTCTACAAAAGAATTCGCAACAGCATGCGGTAATGCCTTAGGATGTGGCGCCCAGGTGAGCACTACTTTTGGTTTGGATTTTGTTTTAAGTTCTTCAATCGTAATAGCATCGGCCAAAGCTTGTAAAGGGTGTCCTATTGCGCTTTCCATATTAATAAGTGGTATATCGGCATATTTTAAAAAACCGCTTAAGACTTTATCTTTAAGATCCTCTTTTTTATTTTTAAGCTGCGCAAAAGCCCTTACCGCCAACACATCGCAATATTGCGATACAACCTGTGCCGCCTCTTTTATATGCTCGGATTTTGAGCCCTTCATAACACTGCCCTCTTCAAATTCAAGCGACCAGCCTTCGTTGTTAAAATTCATAACAATCACGTTCATCCCCAGATTTAAAGCCGCTTTTTGGGTGCTCAATCGGGTTCTTAAACTCGGATTAAAAAATAACAAACCTAAAGTCTTATCTGTGCCTAATTGCTGATTTTTACACGGATTTTCTTTGAGCAAGATAGCTTCTGAAGCTATCTTTTTTAAGTTACCTACATCCGCTATTTTTGTAAAATTAATCATCTAATAATTCTTTTAGAGCATTGATAAATACATCAATGTGTGCTGTTGTAATATTTAAAGGCGGTAAAATGCGCAACAATTTTTTGTTGTTAGCCCCACCGGTAAAAATGTGTTTTTGGTAAATCAATTTTTTGCGAAGTGAAGCCACTTCAAAGTCAAATTCAAGACCCAACATAAGTCCTTTACCTTTTACTTTTTCAACCTGTTTTACCGACCCGATTTGTTTTAAAAAATACGTGTTTAGCGTTTTTACATGACTTATTAAGTTCTCTTTTTCAATAATGTCAAGCACAGACAAGGCGGCTGTACACGCCAAATGATTCCCACCAAAAGTAGTTCCTAACATGCCTAATTCAGCTTCTATTTTATCCGAAATCAAAACGCCTCCAATGGGAAAACCATTGCCCATTCCTTTAGCGGTTGTAATAATATCGGGGTGTATGCCGTGGTGCTGAAACGCAAAAAAATGACCACTGCGACCATAACCCGATTGCACCTCGTCGAGAATTAAAAAAACCGCCTGTTCTTTGCACATTGCTTGAATCTCTTTAAAAAAGACTGTCGTCCCTTCGTCTAAACCACCAACCCCCTGAATGCCTTCAACAATTACTGCTGCTACATCGCCCTCTTGTAATTCTTGCCTAACCAATCCAATGGCATTCAGGGGTAAGAAAGTGGTTTTTTGTTGTTTGTTTAGTGGTGCGTTTATTTTTTTATTATCGGTTACCGCAACGGCTGCCGATGTCCGTCCATGAAAACTGTTTTTAAAAGCTATTACACGGCTTTTTCCTGTTTTAAAAGAGGCTAATTTTAAGGCGTTTTCGTTGGCTTCGGCACCCGAATTACACAAAAACAAATTGTAATTCTCACAGCCCGAAACCGCCCCTAATTTCTCTGCCAATTTTTGTTGTAATGGATTCTCAACAGCATTAGAATAAAAACCCATTTTACTCAACTGTGCTGTCAGTTTTGATACGTAATAGGGATGGCTGTGCCCTACAGAAATAACCCCGTGCCCTCCGTATAAATCTAAATATTTTACCCCTTTATCGTCCCAAACATACGCCCCGTTTGCTTTAACGGGCGTGACTTCATAAAGCGGGTATACGTTAAACATGTCCATTTTAAATCTGATTTATTTTGTTAAACGAGGTTACCAAACCTCTTATTAAAGCCGCACTCAGGCCTTGTTGTTCCATTTCGTTCAATCCCGATATGGTACAACCACTTGGTGTGGTAACTTTATCTATCTCTTGTTCGGGATGATTTCCCGATTTTACCAATAAACTCGCCGATCCCAAACAAGTTTGCATGGCCAATTCTTGGGCTTTTGTAGCTTCGAAACCCAACTGCACAGCTCCTTGCGCTGTGGCCCGGATAAGACGCATCCAAAAGGCAATACCACTGGCACAAATTACTGTGGCTGCTTGCATTAACTTTTCATCAATACACATGGTGGTCCCTAAAGCTTCAAAAATTGTTTTGGCAATGTCTATTTTTTTTGAGCCTTTTTCATTAGCACTCAAACAGGTCATAGATTGCCCTACGGCTATGGCCGTATTGGGCATACTTCTAATAATGCCGATTTCATTTTTTAAAACTTTTTCAATGTCATTTATTTTTCTGCCTGTTACACAAGAAATTACCATATGTTTTTCTGGATTTAAATCCCCCTTAATTTCTTCTAAAACACTTTGTAATTGATTGGGTTGTACCGTTATTAAAATGATATCTGAATTTTCTACTGCTTTTTTGTTATCCGATAAAATACCGACTTTTGGTAATTTTTTTAACGATTCTAAAGCACTTGTATTTCTTTTTGTTAAATACAATTGTTCGTAATTAAATTGACTTTGATTCAAAATACCTAGGGCAATTGAATAACCTAGATTTCCGGTTCCTATAATAGCTATTTTCATATCTTTTGTTTTAAAATGCAGATGCTTTGAGTTGAAGGCCTTCGGATTCATTAAAGCCACACATCAAATTCATATTCTGAATGGCTTGACCCGAAGCGCCTTTTAATAAATTATCTATCGCGGTTGTTATTAATAAAGTGTTTTTATGTTTTTCTAAATGGATAAAACAGTTGTTTGTATTGACTACTTGTTTTAAATGAACGGCATTTTTTGACACTTTTGTAAACGGTGCCGATTGGTAAAATTCTTCAAACAATTTGTAAGCCTCTTCTAACGATCTATCAAAATCTAAATATACCGAAGCAAAAATACCCCGTGCAAAATTGCCCCTGTTGGGTATAAAAAACAGTTCTTTACTAAATGACGGTTGTGCCTTTGTTAGACTTTCATTTATCTCGCCCAAATGCTGATGCGTAAAGGCTTTGTAAACCGAAAAGTTATTATTACGCCAACTAAAATGCGTGGTTGCGCTTGGTGTAACACCCACTCCGGTAGCACCAGTAGTCGCATTAATATGAACCGTACTTTGCAGTAAATGCGCTTTTGCCAAAGGTAATAAAGCCAACTGAATGGCGGTTGCAAAACAACCCGGATTGGCAATATTTTGCGCCTTTTTTACAGCCTCTTTTTGCAATTCGGGTAAACCGTACACAAAAGACCTGTCTTGAAAAACAGCCTCTTTGGTTAACCTAAAATCCTGACTTAAATCGATAATTTTAGTATGATTAGAAAAAGTATTTTTTTCTAAAAAGCTTTTAGAATTCCCATGACCTAAACACAAAAACAACACATCAACTTCTGCGTTGATTTTATCGGTGAATTTTAAATCGGTATACCCCAACAAATCTTGGTGAACATCATAAATACAATTACCCGCATTTGAGGTACTGTACACAAAATTGAGTGTTACATTTTTATGGTTTACCAAAATTCTAATCAGTTCGCCGGCTGTGTATCCTGCCCCGCCTATAATTCCTACTTTTTTCATAAGTCTTTATTTACACTGTGATATATTTTATTAGCTGTTCCTAAAATTTTGATAAAACCTTTGGCATCGTCAGCTGTCCAAGCTTTGTTGGTTTCACCATATTCACCAAATTTAGATGTCATTAAATCGTGTTTTGAGTCAATACCATTCAAACTAAAATGGTAGGGTTTTAGCGTTACAAAAACATTGCCCGTAACCGTCTTTTGAGAATCTTCTAAAAAGGCTTCTATATTTCGCATAACAGGTTCAAAATATTGACCATCGTGTAACAACATACCATACCAATTGGCCAATTGTTCCTTTAAATTCTGTTGCCATTTACTCATCATGTTTTTTTCTAACAGATGGTGTTCTTTAATAGTAAATACTGTTGCTGCTGCTTCAATACATACCCGTTCTTTTATCCACTCAATTGTATCGACCTCTTGAATATCACTTCCATTGGG
>CAZGZH010000177.1:0-4433 GCA_964529645.1 uncultured Flavobacteriaceae bacterium | reverse complement strand
TGTATAATCGAGTGAAATATTGTCTAAAATTAAATCGGCAACTAAAGGATGGTCAGAACGAATAAATGACTCTGAACAACCCGTACATTCTTGAAAATGTTCCCAAATAACAGGTATGCGTCTTTTGGTTTCCATAGCTTTTACAACTTGGCCTACCATAGAATGTTCAAGCCCCATAAAAGCCGCCATATAAGTTGTAAACTTGATGAAATCTCTACGAGAATAACCTTTCTTTATGATACTTTCATAATAGGTCATCTGCTTGGTTTTTTGCTGTGTTCCCATATATTTTATGAATTTTTAGGTTGTTAATTATCAGATAGTTATATTCTAACACTCCAAATATAACATTCTAACACTAGGATTTTTATGACAAATGTCATAGTTTTTATATTTAGAATGATTCAAAATAAGAGTAAAAAAAATGACAATTAAATAGGATTAATATAGTTTGATTGTTAATTTATGACATGCAGTATTTTATTATTAATAAATTCGTAACTTTGATTGCGTCATATTTTAATACAATGCATGAACTTTCTATAGCAATGGGAATTGTAAATATTGCCGAAAAAGAAGTAAAAAAAGCCGCTTTTAAAAGCGTGACAAAAATTGAACTTCAAGTAGGAAAATTAAGTGGTGTTGAAATAGATTCTTTAAATTTTGTATGGCAGTCGGCTGTTAAAAATACTGTATTAGAATGTGCTGTTAAAGATATAGAAGTAGTAAAAGGAAAAGGAAAATGTATAGACTGTGATACGGAATTTGAAATGCTACATATTTATGATACCTGTCCTAATTGCCAAAGCAATTTTAAAGCTATTATAAGTGGAAAAGAATTAAGAGTTAAAGCAATAGAAGTCATTTAAAAAAATTTAATTATGTGTGGAACTTGTGGCTGTGGTTCAGATACTGATGGACCAACAATTTTAAAACCTGGAGAACAATCTCACAATCATACGCATGAACATACTCATGACGGAGTTCATTTTCACAGTCATGACCATTCAGGTCATACTCATGAGCATGAGTATGCGCATCAGCACAAAGTATTAGAAATAGAACAAGATATTCTCCAAAATAATCAGATTCAAGCCGCCAGAAATAGAGGTTTTTTTGAAGCTAAAAATATATTTGCTTTAAATTTAGTGAGTTCACCCGGATCAGGTAAGACATCCATTTTAGAACGCACTTTAACCGATTTAAAAGACACAATACCATTTTATGTTATAGAAGGCGATCAGCAGACTTTAAATGATGCTAATAGAATAGATGTACTCAAAATACCTGTTGTGCAAATAAACACAGGTAAAGGTTGTCATTTAGAAAGCGATGTGGTTTACAATGCTGTTAAAAAGTTAGATATAAAAAATGACGCTGTTTTAATGATAGAAAATGTAGGCAATTTGGTTTGCCCTTCTATGTTTGATTTAGGCGAAAGTAAACGTGTTGTAATTATCAGTACAACAGAAGGAGAGGACAAACCTATAAAATATCCCGATATGTTTTATACAGCAGATATTTGCATCATTAATAAGATAGATTTATTGCCTTACGTTAATACCGATATGGGTAAGCTTAAAAATTATGCATTGCAAGTCAATCCGAATTTACAATTTTTTGAAGTTTCTGCGACCACAGGAGAAGGGATGGATAAATGGTATTCTTGGTTACAGTCTAATTTAAAATAGAGCCTTATGTGTTTATCAATTCCGGGAAAATTAATAGAAATAGTATCTGAATTAGACGCAACTTTTAGAACAGGTAAAGTGTCATTTGACGGTATTATAAAAGAAGTCAGTTTAACCTTGGTTCCAGAAGCTAAAGTAAACGATTATGTTTTAGTACATGTAGGAGCCGCTATATCAATAATAGATGAAGATGAAGCTAAAAAAACTTTTGATTTGCTAAAACAACTAGACGAATTAGAAGAATTAAAACCGCCCGAAAGTTTTTAATTGAGCCCTCTACACATAATAGATAATTAAAAATTTAGTTGACTAGTTTTTAATCACTTTCCAATAAATAATTTCTCTTGAAGTAACAGGTTTTAATACCTTACGCATTTGAGCTCTATTACCTGTTTTTATCAAATCGAAAATATCAGAAATTATTGAGCTTGTTGAAGCAAAATAAGAATGACCCAAAAAACTTGTATCAACGCCAGAAGCATCTATGGTTTCTACGCCTTTTACAAGAACAACTCCCGCACCTGAATCACCTGCTCTAGCACTGCCATGAACTTGACGTGATGCTTTTAAAGCCACATCGTCTGAAGACACATACAGTGTTATTGGTTTGTGTGTTTTAGCCACCATTTGGGGTGCTATGTCGCGTTTAAAGACATCGGCATCAATGTCTGGTGCTGCCAAAATAATTTCTTTTATTTTACTAGCCAGTTCTGGTTTTTCGGTCATTAGAGACACAATAGCTTTTGTCAAACCACGATTACCCATACTGTGTGCTACTAGATAAATTTCATCGGCGTTAGAACGCGATAAATAATCGGATAAAAAGTTTTTGATATTTGTTTCAGCCCAAGCAATATTGGCTTCGTCAACGGTGTAATCTGCTGTTGCTCCTCGCGAGGGCCACGAGTAAAAAACGGCTTCGCCATCAAAGAGTAAATCGTATGATATTTGTGCCGTCCGTTTGGCCGCATCGGCAAAAGAAACATTGTAACCGTGTACAAAAAGGAAAGAACTCTTTTTAGTCGATTTTTGAATATTACTAGATAATTTTTTAAAGAAATTGTCTTTATCGAGTAAATTAATTGAATGAATCATAACATGTTTGGCTGGATCTTCAGAAAATTCTAGTCGCCAGATTGAAGGCCGTTCAATCTCACCAATTTTATGATCGTGCGGAATACTCACCAAACACATACCGTATTGTAAAGTGCCTCTTTTACCGCCAAATCTTGCATTGAGTTCTGTATTTTTTGTGTCGTTTCTGTCGGTTGCAAAATAGATAGGCATTTTAACAAAATCGGGTTGTTTATCGTAGGTAATAGGGTTTAAATCGCGTGTGGCTTTAGTGGCTTTGATACAAAAAGAAAGGACTTGGTATTTTCTATCCCCATCTATCATTTCAGTTTTAAATTCAATAATCAAGGTAGTGGTTTTATTAAAAGCTTTTTCGCTAATCAGCCAGTTTTTGATATCAAATTCTTTAAAATCATTAAGACTAGAAAATTGTTTTGTACTGTTGTTATTTGCTAAAGTAATTTTAATATTTGTTTTGTATACAGCAAATTTAGGCCCTTTAACTAATCTTAAATTTAAATTAGAAAAATCATCATTTTTGGTAAAACAGCGAGTGCTTTTATGTACTTTATCCGTATTAAAGAGGGCATAAGTGATCTTGTTTTCTTGACTCAATAAAGTATTTCCTATAATGAGAAAGACTAAAGCCATACAGTATTTTTTAAGAGTCATTGTAAATTAGTATTTAATTGTAAATAGCTTATCTGCTAAGTTAATAAAAATATTCGTAGTACTTGGTAGTGTTATATTTTGTCAAAAAAAAAAGCCCAAACTTTTTAAAGTTTGGGCTTTTGTAAAATATTTTTTGTTAGCGTACAATAGTACCTTCTTCTAAAATAAGGTCGTATTTATAGCCAGCGCCAAAATCTTTATTAAGCGTTACAACTGCTTTAAAAGTAACTTTTGTACCTTCTTTCACCAATTCTTGAGAGGTGACAACCAAATCGTAGCTATCTAAACTGCCATCTTTTAAATGAATCCAATTTTTATCCATAATACCCGCATTTAATTTGCTGCAAATGCCACTTACTTGCACAGTTTTACCAGCATATTTTTTAGCATTTTTAACCAATTCTGCAATGCTAATCGAGCCTTTTACAACTACTTTACTTTTTTGTGATTTTACAATTTTTTGAGCCGATTTTATGACATCAATCTTATTTGTAGAAGTTCTTTTTTTCTGAAAGCCAGGGTCACTAGCATGGTTGGCAGAAACTAAATTAGAAGACACCAAATAAATTTTATCGAAAGTGCGTTTAAATTCTTTGCTTTCGAAATTTGTTTTTAGAAGCCCTCCTTTATAAAAATAAGTACCCCCTACTTTTACATCAACAATTCTTGTGGCTATCCAGAAAGGTTTTATATTGTTTTTTTCGGTTACATTTATATATAAATAACGATTTGTTTTAAGAATTTCGTTAATAGTAACTGTATGAACATCATCTTTAAAAGATTTAGCAGGTTTTGTTGTAGATTCTATTTCTGGTGTTTTATCTGAATTGTTAATTGGTGTATATTTTTCTTTCTCTTTACAAGAAGACAGTGTTAAAAAAATTGATAAAAGGGCAATAGAGAGTTTAGTTTTAGTAGGCATAATGGTTTTTTTTCTTTTTGTTATTAAATCTTTTTACGAGTCGGGTATTAATTCTATAATTGTTATCTACAGAT
>CAZGZH010000176.1:0-4444 GCA_964529645.1 uncultured Flavobacteriaceae bacterium | reverse complement strand
TAGCAAGCGGTTAAAAAAGGCGGTTTCATTTTTGGGTGCTATGGTTTTGGCATCGGCAATAAATTCGTGTAATTCTGTTATACGGTTTTGAAAAATATAAATAGCCGGATTAAACCATATCAGAATTTTAAGAAATTCAAAAATTATGAGGTCAAGACTATGATACTGTTTTATATGAACTAATTCGTGTGAAATAATATGTTTATGTGCTTGATTAATAAATATTTTATCGATATAAATAGATTTAAAAAACGAAAAAATTACGCCTTTTTTATCAATTATAACAAGTGTATGTGTTTCTTGTTTTTTTACAATACTCTTTCTCCGCAATACGTAAATAGAAGTTATTTTGTAAATAAAAAGACTGAACATAATCAGACTTCCCAAAAGTAAAATGAATTGAAAGGAAGAAGAGAATGAAGAGGTTACAACAGTTTCTAAACGCTCTTGCGGATTGATAATAACCGCTGGTAAATATTCTACAAAATTCGATGGCGTCACGTTGGCAAAAGCTGTTATTTTTACAAAAGGCAATGCAAATGATGCTATAGGTGTAAGTAACAAATACGCACGATTACCATTAAAAAAAGTTTCTTTTCTTAAAAACACGTCATATATAATGATAAAAAGAAATTGGAATAAAACGACTTGAATAATGTAGTTTATCATAATATCTATTTTTTATTTTCTTTATTGAGTTCTTTTAAAATACCTTCTAATTCGCTCATATCAATGTCATTTTTCTTGACAAAAAAAGATACCATACTTTTAAAAGACCCTTCAAAATAACCATTTACCAATTTATTTAAGTTTTGGTTAGAGTAGGTCTCTTTTTCTATTAAAGGATAATATTTATAGCCTTTTCCAAATTTTTTATGAGCCACAATCCCTTTGGTTTCTAAAATCCTTATGATGGTAGAAACCGTATTGTAAGCGGGTTTAGGGTTGGGTAATTGTGCTATAATTTCTTTAACAGAAGCGAGTTCTAACTGCCATAATACCTGCATAAATTGTTCTTCGGCCTTGGTGAGTTGTTTGAGCATAATTTATAATTTACTGGTTTTCTGATACAAATATAACTAAATATTTAGTTTAAACTAATAAATTAGTTAAAAAATTTATAAGTTACTTCTAATAAGTATATTTGTCTTATGGATATTTTACTGTTATTATTTGGACTTCTTATAATGTTATTAGGTCTTGTGGGCGCTTTTATACCCGTATTGCCAGGGCCTCTTACAAGTTGGCTCGGGCTTTTAATCTTACATTTTACCAAAGCTGTCAATTTTAGTACCACATTTCTGTTAGGAACTTTTGGCATCGCGCTTTTGGTTTGGATACTCGATTATTTTATTCCGGCTTTGGGCACAAAAAAATTTGGCGGTAGTAAAAAAGGAATAGTTGGCTCTACCATTGGTTTATTTGTCGGGCTTGTGTTTTTCCCGCCTATGGGTATAATAGTTGGTCCATTTATCGGTGCTTTTATAGGTGAATTAATTCACGATAGCAGTAACAACAATCGCGCTCTTAAAGCCGCTTTGGGCTCTTTTATAGGATTTTTATTTTCAACCGGGCTTAAATTTGGCGTGAGCTTGGTCTATTTTGGCTTGTTCCTAAAAGCCTTTTGGCAAGCTAAAAATCTATTCTTCTAAAACCTTGGTCAGTATATACTAATTAACCGATTTAGACTTTAAAAATCTTTTCATTATTAATATTGTTTTATTAGATTTGCAGCAATTAATAAAAACTAATAATTAACATACAAACAATGAATAACTTAATTTATTTATTACCCCTAGCCAGTGTGCTGGGTTTTTTGTTTATGATATTTAAATCCAGTTGGGTTAATAAACAAGAAGTAGGATCAGAAAAAATGGCAACAATCGCCAAAAATATTGCCGATGGTGCCATGGCATTTTTAAAAGCTGAGTACAAAGTACTCTCTATTTTTGTAGTAGCCGTAGCTGTTCTTTTATTCTTTAAAGGCAATGCAGAACACAATTCAAGTGGTCTTGTCGCTTTATCTTTTGTAGTCGGCGCCTTTTTATCAGCTTTAGCCGGATTTATAGGGATGCGTATTGCCACTAAAGCCAATGTAAGAACTACTAACGCAGCAAGAACATCATTAAATAAAGCTCTTGAAGTTGCCTTTTCAGGAGGTGCTGTTATGGGTATTGGCGTTGTGTCTTTAGGGGTTTTTGGATTGAGTTTATTGTTTATTTTATATAATTCATTATACGGTTCTTCAGACGCTGACGGATTAGCATCTATACTTAATATTATTTCAGGATTTTCTTTAGGAGCGTCTTCAATAGCTCTTTTTGCACGTGTTGGTGGCGGTATTTATACCAAAGCAGCCGATGTTGGTGCCGATTTAGTAGGTAAAGTTGAAGCGGGTATTCCCGAAGATCATCCTTTAAATCCTGCTACTATTGCAGATAATGTAGGTGATAATGTGGGTGATGTTGCTGGTATGGGTGCCGATTTATTCGAATCTTTTGTAGGGTCAATTATCGCTACAATGGTTTTAGGCGCTATGTTTTTTGATTTGCCAGCTTTCGCTGAATTCAAAATAGGTGCGGTATTATTGCCGTTAGCCTTAGCTGCTGCAGGGATTGTTGTTTCTGTTATAGGAACCTTCTTTGTGAAAGTAAAAGAAGGCGGTAATCCACAGTCTGCTTTAAATTTAGGAGAATTTTTATCAGCTGGATTAATGATTGTGATATCATATTTTATGATTCAACAATTTTTACCTGAAACTTGGGTTGTTGCGGGCAAACAAATGTCTTCTATGGGTGTTTTTTGGGCAACTATAGTTGGATTGGCTGCAGGCTTAGGTGTTGGTAAAATTACAGAATATTACACAGGTACAGGTTCAAAACCAGTAATGAGTATTGTTAAACAATCGGTTACAGGTGCGGCTACAAATATTATTGCCGGCTTAGGTGTGGGTATGATGAGTACCGCTATTCCAATTTTATTAATTGCCGCTGCCATCATTATTTCTTATGATGTTGCCGGATTATATGGTATTGCCATTGCTGCTGTTGGGATGTTAGCCAATACAGGCATCCAATTAGCTGTTGATGCTTATGGGCCTATTTCTGATAATGCTGGTGGAATTGCTGAAATGGCTGAACTGCCAAAAGAAGTCCGCGAACGTACAGATAAGTTAGATGCCGTAGGTAACACAACGGCGGCTATTGGTAAAGGTTTTGCTATTGCCTCTGCGGCACTTACAGCCTTGGCTTTATTCTCTGCTTTTATGCAACAAGCCAATATCAGTTCTATCGATATTTCAAAATCGTTTGTAATGGCTGGTTTATTAGTAGGTGGTATGTTGCCATTTGTTTTTTCAGCACTATCTATGAATGCTGTTGGTCGTGCTGCTATGGCGATGATTGAAGAAGTAAGACGTCAGTTTAGAGATATTCCGCAACTAAAAGCAGCTTTAGGCGTGATGCGTAAATACGATTCAGATATGTCTAAAGCTTCTGCTGAAGATCGCAAAATATTTGATGAAGCAGACGGTCTAGCCGAGTACGATAAATGTGTGGCTATTTCTACAAAAGCCTCTATTAAAGAAATGGTTTTACCAGGCGTATTAGCCATCTCTGCACCAGTAGCTGTTGGCTTTATTGGTGGGGCTGAAATGCTTGGCGGATTATTAGCTGGCGTAACCGTAACAGGTGTTATGATGGCTATTTTCCAATCTAATGCTGGAGGTGCTTGGGATAATGCTAAGAAAATGGTTGAAGAAGGTGTTGAAATTGACGGTGTGACGTATAAAAAAGGTTCTGAACCTCATAAAGCCGCTGTTGTTGGCGATACTGTTGGCGATCCTTTTAAAGACACATCTGGACCTTCTTTAAATATCTTAATTAAATTGATGAGTGTTGTAGCCTTGGTCATAGCGCCAAGTATTGCAGTTGTGTCTTCTACAAAAGTAGCTGATATGGATGCCGCTAATATGCATCAAATGCACCAAATGCACAAACAAGAAAGCACCAAAGCGGTAGAGGTTAAAATGACAAAACAAGACGATGGTACTTTTAAAGCTATTGTAACTACTACAACTACTATTAATGGTGAAGTAAACACAAACGAACAAGTTTTTACTGGCACAGAAGTAGAGGTTAAAGCGCAAGTTGACAAATTAAAAGATGTTAATGTTGTTGCTGACCGTTGTCCAATGTGTAAAGGCAAAAAAGAATTGTGTAAGAAACACAAATTAGAAGCTGAGAAAAAAGTTTAGGTTCTAAATAAATACTATTTCAACAAAAAAAGAGCGCCAAATGGGCGCTCTTTTTTTGTTGAATACTTTTTAGTCAGGGCTTCACTCAAAGTGAAGCCCTGACTTTTATTTTTTTATTGATACGATGACTTTAAATTATCATATTAATTTGTGTCAGAGAATCACAAGTTGCTGTTCAGTATAATACTT
>CAZGZH010000175.1:0-4445 GCA_964529645.1 uncultured Flavobacteriaceae bacterium | reverse complement strand
TTATGTCTTTGTTCTAACAGCAAAGCGGTCTAATGTCTTTAGTCGAACACTAATGATAAACAGTTAAAAACCGGTGTTTTTAAATACCCGAGAGATTTAATTTAATCTAAAGAAAAAGAAACCACATACCCTTCATAACTACGCACATTAAAAACAGTGCCGTCTTCAAAAAGTAAATATTGTCCTTTAATACCTTTTAATATCCCTGTAAAGGCGGGCGTTTTATCAAGACTCAAACTTTTTACCTTAACGGGATATTGCAGTACCGGAAAGTCTAAATGTACCTCTTCAGAATTAAGGCCGAAATAAGGTTTCGCCTCATCGGGAATATGCGTTGACAGGCGTTCTTTTTTGGCTTTTAAATCAACATCGGTGATGCTATTAGTCAGCATTTTACGCCAATTTGTTTTGTCAGGCACATAGTTTTTTAAAGCGACTTCTGTAATGCCCGCCAAGTAACGGTTAGGGACTTCAACAAAAACCAAGGCTTCGTGTGCCCCTTGGTCTATCCACCGTGTAGGAATCTGACTTTTGCGGGTTACACCCACTTTAACATTGCTAGAATTTGCCAAATACACAATATGCGGTTCTAATTGTACCTTTTTTTCGTAATCTAAATCGCGGTCTTCAATATCTAAATGCGCTTTACTCAGCTCGGGATGCATGACCCAATCGCCTGTTTGAGGCATATCAAAAAAGCAATCGTAACAATAACCTTGACGGTATATTTTTTTGTCATTTCCACAATTTAAACATTGGTGTTTTACAAATTTCAAGCTGATGGTCTTGTCCAACAGCTGATTTAAATTGAGAAAATCATTCTCTAAATCGAGGTAATAATTTATGGGAGACCCATTTTCTGTCAGCATTTTTTTTAGGACACCTTCGAATTGCATTTTTTATTATATTTAATGGCTATAAAGATACGCAATTAAGCCAAAGAAAAACCTTAACCAAATTAACTAAACCATGCCGTTTTCTTTTTTTAATACTGTTGCCTCGTGGATATTAAAAAAGCGTCATCATCAAATGGATTTATTTTTAAAATATCCCGATGAAGTGCAAGTAGAGGTGCTGTTAAATTTGGTTGATACGGCTAAAGAGACCTTTATCGGGAAGACTTATGGTTTTGATGACATTACCGATTATAAGAGCTTTGCCAAAAGAGTCCCCATCAAAAAATACGAAGATATTGAGCCACTTATTTCGCGAACGCGCAATGGTGAGCAAAACTTGTTTTGGCCCTCAACTATTAATTGGTTTGCCAAATCGAGTGGCACGACAAACGCTAAAAGCAAATTTATTCCGGTCAGTCAAGAATCTTTAGACGATTGCCATTTTAATGCCGGTAAAGATATGTTGGGTTTGTATATGTACAGCAACGAAAATGCCGCACTGTTTACCGGAAAAGGTCTTATTTTAGGCGGAAGCAGCGAATTGTACAAAGATACCAATTCGCATTTTGGCGACTTGTCAGCTATTATTATAGAAAACCTGCCTTTTTGGGCCGATTACGGCAGTGCCCCCAGTCAAGATGTGGCGCTTATGCCCGATTGGGAAACCAAATTAGATGCTATTGTTAACGAAACCATAAATGAAAATATAACGAGTTTAGCCGGTGTGCCTTCGTGGATGTTGGTTTTGTTGCAGCGGGTTTTAGAAGTAACGGGCAAAGACAATATTCTTGAAGTATGGCCTAATCTGGAGGTGTATTTTCACGGCGGCGTGAGTTTTAATCCATACAGGGCTCAGTATCACAAACTCATTCCTAAAAAAGAATTCAAATATTTTGAAGTGTACAATGCTTCCGAAGGTTTTTTTGCTATTCAAGATCGCAATCATTCGTACGATTTATTGCTGATGCTGGATTACGGTATTTTTTACGAGTTTATTCCTATGAATCAATACAAAGGCACAAGCTCTAAAGCCATTCCGTTAAAAGAGGTCAAAAAAGGTGTGAATTACGCGATGGTTATTACCACTAATGGCGGCTTGTGGCGTTATCTTATTGGCGACACGGTTAAATTTACCTGCTTAAAACCCTATCGCATTCGTATTACAGGACGTACCAAACACTTTATAAATGTTTTTGGCGAAGAGTTGATTATAGAAAATGCCGAAGAAGGCCTTAAGCACGCTTGTCAACAAACCGGTGCGGCTGTTTTAGAATATACGGTGGCTCCAATTTTTATGAAAAATAAAAGTAAAGGGGCGCACGAATGGATGATAGAATTCAGCACGCCACCCGAAGATTTAGACTATTTTACCGAAGTATTAGACAATGCACTCAAATCTTTGAATTCTGATTACGAAGCCAAGCGCTATATCAATATTACTTTAAACAAACCTAAAATAAATATCGCCCGTAAAAATCTGTTTTACGATTGGTTAAAATCTAAAAATAAACTGGGGGGTCAACATAAAGTGCCACGTTTGTGTAATACACGCGACTTGATGGATGAGTTGTTAAAGATGAATTAAAAGACCTCCTAGGTTTTTAAAACCTAGGAGGTCTAAAAGAACAACTCTCCAAGGGTTTTGAACCCTTGGAGAGTTAAGTTAATTATATCTTACGCTCTATAACGTAATTCACCATGGTTTTAAGACTGGTTTTATAGGGAGAATCGGGGTAGTTGTTTAGTAATTCTAAGGCTTTTGTTTGGTACGCTTTCATTTTAGAAATAGTATATTCTATACCACCGTTGTCTTTTACAAAAGCAATGACTTCTTTAACGCATTTTTTGTCCTTGTTGTGGTTTTTAACTGCGTTTATCAGCCAATTTTTTTCTTTTTTAGTACAATGATTGAGGGTGTAAATAAGTGGCAAAGTCATTTTTTGCTCCTTGATATCAATACCTGTGGGTTTGCCTATTTTGTCATCGGTATAATCAAAAAGGTCGTCTTTGATTTGAAAAGCCATCCCTATTAATTCGCCAAAAGTCCGCATATTGTTTACGGTATCTTCATCGGCATTAACACTGGCCGCCCCAATGCCACAGCAAGCGGCAATAAGCGTGGCTGTTTTCTGACGGATAATTTCGTAATACACGTCTTCTGTAATATCAAGTCTGCGGGCTTTTTCTATTTGCAACAACTCACCTTCGCTCATTTCGCGTACGGCGATTGAGATGAGTTTTAAAATATCAAAATCGTCGTGATCAATAGAAAGCAAAAGACCTTTTGAAAGTAAAAAATCACCAACGAGAACCGCAATTTTATTTTTCCATAAAGCATTTAAAGAAAAGAAGCCACGACGGCGGTTACTATCATCCACCACATCATCGTGTACTAGTGTAGCGGTGTGAATCAATTCTATAATACTGGCACCGCGATAGGTGCGTTCTGTAAAATTACCTTTCGACACCATTTTGGCGACTAAAAACACGAACATGGGGCGCATTTGTTTGCCTTTACGGCGTACTATAAAATGGGTAATGCGGTTTAAAAGCGGCACTTTAGAAGCCATAGATTCTAAGAACTTGCGTTCGAAGATTTCCATTTCTATCTGTATAGGCTGCTTTATTTGCGCGATTACTTTCACTAAAAATTATTTTTGACCTTCCTTTTTAGCCCAACTATCCCTTAAAGGGACTGTTCTGTTAAACACTAATTTTTCAGGAGTACTGTCGTTGTCAATATTAAAATACCCGAGGCGTTGGAATTGGAATCGGTCGCCAATTTTAGCTTCTTTTAAGCTGGGCTCTACAAAAGCATTTTTATTAATAACCAGAGAATTAGGGTTTATAAAATCTTTAAAGTCTTTGTCTTTTTGGCTGTCGGGGGCTTCGTGATTAAACAAGCGGTCGTACAGACGCACTTCGGTCGGTACGGCGTGTTTTACAGAGACCCAATGTAAGGTGCCTTTAACACGGCGTTGACTTTCGGGTGTGCCGCTGCCACTTTTACTTAAGGTGTCGTAAGTGCAATGGATTTCGGTAATATTCCCTTCGGTATCTTTAACAGCTTCATTGGCTTTGATGATATAGGCATTTTTTAAACGGACTTCTTTATCCAATTTTAGGCGGAAAAACTTTTTGTTGGCTTGCTCTCTAAAGTCCTCGCGTTCTATATAAATTTCTCTTGAAAATGGCACTTTTCTATAACCTGCGGTTTCATCTTCTTGATTGTTTTCGGCATCCAACCATTCTACTTTATCGTCTGGATAATTGGTAATGACAACCTTAACGGGATTTAAAACAGCCATTACACGCAGGGCTGTTTTGTTTAAATGGTCTTTAATACAGAATTCTAAAAGGGCGACATCGGTTACATTATCGCGTTTGGCAATACCAGCCAAATCACTGAATTTAATGATTGATTCCGGCGTATAACCACGTCGGCGCAGACCCGAAATAGTAGGCATACGGGGGTCATCCCAACCGTTAACCAAACCTTCTTCTACCAATTGTAGGAGTTTGCGTTTGCTCATAACCGTATAACTCAAA
>CAZGZH010000174.1:0-4453 GCA_964529645.1 uncultured Flavobacteriaceae bacterium | reverse complement strand
AGGTTTTGAACGCTTGGTACAATTTGCAACAGGTATGGGTAATATTAGAGATGTGATTCCCTATCCACGTTTTCCACAAAATGCCGAATTTTAAAAGGTTTATTACTTTTTAAAATCCCTGAAATCAGTCTGAATTTTATGAATCAAAAGTTGTATTTTTACGACTAACAAGATAGCTATTACTATGCTTAAACAAAGCTTACAACAAAGACTATTGCAAAAATTATCGCCTCAGCAAATACAGCTGATGAAGATGATTCAGTTGCCTACGCAAGCATTTGAGCAAAAGTTAAAACAAGAAATAGAAGAAAATCCGGCATTAGATACCGGAAAAGAAGCTAATGAAGATGATGAGCCATACACAGATGATTACGAAAATGACAATGAAACCATTGAGACCGATATTAATATTGACGAATATCTGAGTGATGACGAGATTCCAAGTTACAAACTGAACAGTAATAATTACAGTAGTGACGACGACGAAAAGAGTATTCCATATGCCGCGGGTAAATCTTTTAATCAGGTTTTAATCGAGCAACTCAACACATACAGTCTAACCGATACAGATTATCTTATAGCCGAATTCTTAATTGGTAGCATTGATGAAAGTGGTTATATAAGACGTCCTTTAGAAGATATAGTTGACGATTTAGCTTTTTCTCAAAATGTCTTTACCGATATTAAAGCGGTATTAAAAATATTAGATATTATCCACCAACTTGACCCTGCTGGTGTTGGCGCGCGCGACTTGAAAGAGTGTTTATTACTTCAGCTCAAGCGTAAGAAAAAGACAAAAGAACGCCTTTTAGCCCAACAAATTTTACAAGATTCTTTTGACCAGTTTGTTAAAAAGCATTACAAAAAACTCATTTTAAAATACGAAGTTTCAGAAGATGATTTGCGAGAAGCTATTAAAGAAATAGAAAAATTGAATCCAAAACCTGGAGGCAATTACAGTGGTAATTCTAAAATTGCAGAGCAAATTGTTCCAGATTTTACAATTACTATAGAAGAAGGTATTTTAAGCTTACAATTAAACGCCCGTAATGCCCCAGAGTTACACATTTCTAGGGAATATAGTAACTTATTAAAAGGCTATCAAGAGTCTAAAAGTAAAAGTAAATCGCAGAAAGAAGCTGTGTTTTTTGTCAAACAAAAACTAGATGCTGCCAAGTGGTTTATAGATGCTGTAAAACAACGTCAGCAAACGCTATTGCTTACAATGACAGCTATAATGAATTATCAAGAAGCCTACTTTTTAACAGGTGATGAGCGCAAGTTAAAACCTATGATTTTAAAAGACATTGCCGAAAAGGTAAATATGGATGTCTCTACTATATCGCGTGTGGCCAACAGTAAATATGTCAATACACCTTATGGTACAAAATTGATAAAAGAATTCTTTTCTGAGTCTATGAAAAATGATAAAGGTGAGGATGTATCTACTAGAGAAATTAAAAAGATATTGCAAAATTTAATTGCTAAAGAAGATAAAAAGAAACCTGTTACTGATGATAAGTTAGCCGCATTACTCAAAAAAGAAGGCTATCCTATAGCACGACGTACCGTAGCAAAATATCGTGAACAATTAGGGCTACCTGTAGCGCGATTACGAAAACAGTTTTAGGTTTTATGCACAAGTTTTCTAAACACATATCTACAATATTACATCCTATTTTACTCCCTACAATTGCCACATTAATTTTTTTTATTGTGGCGCCTTATGGCTTTCCGTTAAGGCAAATATACCTTGTTAGTGGATTTGTATTTTTAGGCTCCTATATTTTTCCACTGTTACTTTTAATATTATTTAAAAATTTAAAAATAATAAGCAGTTTTGAAATTCACAATCTTAAAGAGCGCAAAATTCCTGTTATTAGTTTTTTAATTATCAGTTTACTCATTGGTAAAACCCTTTTTAGTTTACCTCAGTTAAATATATTGAGTATTTTATTTTTTGGTTGTTTTTTGGCTTTGAGTATTATTTACTTGTTGTTGTTTTTAAATTTTAAAACAAGTTTACACTTAACTGGTATAAGTGGTTTTACTGCATTTATGGTTGTTTTAAGTCTTTATTACAATCTTAATCTGACGTATTTAATTGCCCTTTTACTTTTTTTAAATGGCTTATTGGCAACTGCAAGATTGTTTTTAAAAGCACATAGCCCTATAGAATTACTGATAGGGTTTATTATAGGCGTTGGTAGTATAAGCCTTACAAGCTACTTGCTATTATAAAAAAAGGCCACCTAACAGGCAGCCTTTTTATAAAGTTTAAATTAAAAGTATTCCTACTCGGCTTTACCTTTATGAGTAGCGTAATTAATTTTAAGTGCATTAACATCTCTAAGCTCCAATTTAATATCGGTAATAATACCCATACTAGCTTTTTTATCTGCTTTGATAGAAGTTGTCATATAAGGTATTTCTTCTTCTTTTTTTGAAGCGCGTTCTGCTAAAATAAAAGGACCTACATCCTTAATAGAAGCAAATTTATCATTAAGTTGTATTTTATCTGCACTACCGTATTTGGCGCGATATTTAGGTTTAGGTTTCCCTACATAAATATAGCTTACCAAATTTTTACGTTCCAATTTTTTAACTTCAGTTGCAGTAGGAACACTCAATTCTATTAATTGATCTGTCTCACGCATAACTGTTGTTACCATAAAAAAGAATAATAACATAAATACAATATCGGGTAACGATGCTGTAGATATAGCGGGTAATCCTTTTTTCTTTTTTGCAAATTTAGACATAGTATATTATTATGATTTTGTAGGTTCTGCCTCTGATATAATTTGAGGATAAATTTCCTTCTTTATGACCTTTTGATCTTCAGTATCTAACTCATCAAAGTTTTTGCCAAATTTCTTTTGAGCATACCTATTACGCAAAAATGTATAGGCTGCAACCAATTCGTTTTGAACTTTAATGTAGGTTTCATAAGAAGTTCCCCTATCATTTTGTAATGAAATAACGGCTTTTCTTGGATTGTCAGACGAATCTGGATCTCTATCGCCTTCGCAATAAGAACAGTAGTTAGAATTTCCTTTTGGGTCTTTACTATCTACACTAGCGCCGCCATTGTCTATAAATTTAATAGTAGCTTCTCTTATCTGACTAATATCCATTACATCGCCTTCTACAAACAACTGATTCTTTCTGTTTATATTAACTTCAAAAATATTGCGTTCTTTAATTTTTGGTGGTGGTGGTGCATCTTTGGGTGGTTTTTCGGGTAGTTTTCTACTTATCCCCGAAGTTACATCCATAGTTGTCGTCACCAAGAAAAAAATCAAAAGTAAGAAAGCAATATCGGCCATTGAGCCTGCATTAATTTCTGGTGTTTCTCTTCTTGCCATTTCTTTTTTTTATTTAATGAATGATTTAGCAAAATCGTACACAAAGAATAACAAGCCTACAGCGCCTAATAAAATAGAGTACCATATACCAGTACTTACCCATTTAGAAACATCTGCAGAAGCTAATTCATCTCCTTTAAGATTTAGTACTACATTTCCTGTTGACATTAAATAAGCTATTAATAAAATAACAGCCATGGCTCCTAATCCTACTAACGATCTTTTTAAAAGTGTTGGGTGTTTAACAAGATTAATTACCGAAAATATGGCTGTAGCACCTGCTGATATTATCAACAAGAGTGATGTTAAGTAGTAAAAAGGATCTAAAACACTGGCTTGCAAGTCGGCATTTCCTTTTAAATCATCGCCATTCATTCCTGTTCTAATCCACAAGATTAATCCTAAAAGCATGACAACTGCTACACCAATATTTAATATTTTAGTGTTTTTCATAATTAATGCTAATTTTAATTATTTCTAATTAACACATCTATTAAAGAAATAGAGGCATCTTCCATACTGTTTACAATACTATCTATTTTAGATATAATGTAATTATAAAATATTTGTAAAATAATAGCAACAATCAAACCAAATACGGTTGTTAATAAGGCTACTTTAATACCACTTGCTACTAATGATGGAGATATATCACCTGCTGCTTCAATAGCATCAAATGCACCAATCATACCAATTACAGTTCCCATGAAACCAAGCATTGGTGCCAAAGCAATAAATAATGATAACCAAGATATATTTTTTTCTAATAATCCCATTTGTACACCACCATATCCTACAACTGCTTTTTCTACATTGTCAATACCTTCATCCATACGGTCTAAGCCTTGATAAAATATAGAGGCAACGGGGCCTTTTGTGTTTCTACATAATTCTTTTGCAGCTTCTACACCTCCAGATTTAAGGGCGTCATCTACACCTTGAACTAGTTTTGCCGTATTAGTTGTAGCCATATTAAGATATATAATTCTTTCTATAGCGATAGCCAAACCAAAAATTAACGTTAAAAGTACGATACCCATAAAACCTGGGCCACCTTCAATAAATTTTTGTTTTAACACTTGATG
>CAZGZH010000173.1:0-4475 GCA_964529645.1 uncultured Flavobacteriaceae bacterium | reverse complement strand
GTTTCAATCCTTTCATAAGCAATCCTACAGCTGTTGCAAAAGCTGGACTAGACAATTCTTCGTTAGAATCGCTCGCTAAATGCTCATTGGGAAATCCTATTCTAGTATCCATACCTGTAATAAATTCTACAAGCTGTTTTATGTGCTTTAATTGTGCGCCACCGCCTGTTAAAACAATACCGGCAATAAGTTTTTTCTTTGTTTCTTCGTGTCCGTAATTTTTAATTTCTTGATAGACTTGCTCTACAATTTCTACCACGCGGGCATGAATTATTTTAGAGAGGTTTTTTAAGGTAATTTCTTTGGGATCACGTCCTCTTAAACCTGGAATAGACACAATTTCGTTTTCTTTGTTCTCACCTGGCCAAGCTGAGCCAAATTTTGTTTTTAGCAATTCGGCTTGTTTTTCAATAATAGAACAGCCTTCTTTTATATCTTCTGTAATGACATTTCCGCCAAAAGGAATTACCGAAGTATGCCTGATAATACCGTCTTTAAAAATAGCCAAATCTGTTGTACCACCTCCTATATCTATAAGCGCGACTCCCGCTTCTTTTTCTTCATTACTTAAAACAGCACTTGCTGAAGCCAAAGGTTCTAATGTGATATTAGAGAGTTTTAATCCGGCACTTGTAATACATCTGCCAATATTTCTAATAGAAGACACTTGTCCTACAACAACATGAAAATTAGCTTCCACACGACCGCCATACATACCGATAGGTTCTTTGACTTCGGCTTGACCGTCAACTTTAAAATCTTGTGGTAAAACATGTATAATTTCTTCGCCAGGAAGCATTACCAATTTATAAACCTGATTAATCAATTTATCAATATCAGCTTCATCTATAACTTCTTCGGCGTTAGGACGTGTAATGTAATCGCTGTGTTGTAAACTGCGGATGTGCTGACCTGCAATACCGACCACTACATCGTTAATTTTAACACCCGAAACATCCTCGGCCTCTTCTACCGCTTGTTGAATTGATTGAATGGTTTGTGTAATATTATTTACAACGCCTCTATGAACTCCTAGACTTTTAGCTTTACCAATGCCTAAAACTTCAATTTTGTCGTAATCGTTTTTGCGACCAATCATAGCGACAATTTTAGTTGTTCCTATGTCTAATCCTACGGCAATATTATTTTGTTCCATAATTGCTTATTTAGTACAGACTACCTGATTGCTGTATTTTAAATTTATTTTTTTATACTTGTTAACCGATTTATTTTGAATAGCATGCAAATAATAGGCTTTTAAATTGTTTAACTTTAATGGCATATTATCTAAACTGCCAAATAAAATTTTTGCTCTTCCAAGCCTTGTTTGCAATTCAAATTCGTTATTGCTATTTTTAGTGATACCTATAATTTGTTTTTTATAAAAGGCATCGTTATAAATATATGACGCTAATTTAAACGTCTGTTTCAAATCGTTTTTATTAGAAACGCCTAAAATTAAAGGCACACTGGCCGAGTAATTTTTAGACAAAGGCATTTTACCCCCATTAGAATCAAGGTAATAAACATTATTGTTATTTAGCACTCTTGCAATAGGTGTTTTTTGCTTAATTATAACCCCTAAATTACCTTCGATAGTGCGGTAAACTTCAGCATTTTCTACCAAAGCATTTGCCTGAAAATATTTTTCTAAATCTTTCAAAAATACTATTTCTTTTGTAGTAGAATTAGCCGTGATAATTTTTTGTTTCAACATTTTATCAACTGTTTTGTAAGGTAAAAACAGATGCGCATCGTTGGTGATTTTTACAGAAACTTTACCAAGTGGCTTGTAGGTATTTCTCACTATAGAAAAGCTATATAAAAACACAATTACAACACTAACAAACAGTACTTTAAATATTTTAATAAAGATTTTCATTTCTCTTTTACAATAATTTATTTTTAAGTTCTTCTGTAACTTTTTCTACCATTACACCAATATTCCCTGCACCAATAAAGACAATTACTTTTGCATTTGAGGCAGTAATCTCTTTGGTTAATTTGCTCTCTACAACTAATTTAAAATCATCCGTTTTTGCAGCTTTAATATTCTTTATTTTTTCTATCAAATTTTGACTAGAAACCCCTTCAATTGGTTTTTCTCTTGCAGGATAAATGGGCAACAGTAATAATTTATTAAATTGAGATAAACTCTGTGCAAAAGCTTCTTCAAAATCGCGTGTGCGACTATAAAGATGGGGTTGAAAAACAGCTAATATATTTTCGTCGGGATACAAACTTTTAACAGCTTTATGCAACGCTTTAATTTCGGTTGGATGATGCGCATAATCATCTATCAAGATTACATTATCAGATTTTATTTTATAGCTAAAACGTCTTTTTATACCTTTAAAACTCTTGAGGGATTTGGCAATATTTGGCAAAGAAATGCCATAAGTATTGGCCATAGCAATAGCCGCTAAAGCGTTTAAAACATTGTGTTCTCCTGGCATTTCTAAAGTTACATCATCTAAAGTTTCTTTAGGTGTAGTCACGTCAAATACATAAGTGTTATTTTCTATGCGAATATTTTGCGCCATAAAATCAGCCGAATCATTTAAAGCAAAGGTTTTACCTTTTATGTTGATGCCTTTTTTTACAAAAACGGTTTCAGAAACCAATTCAGAGAAATCTAAAAACGATTTTTCTACAGCATTTTTATCGCCATAAATATCTAAATGATCGGCATCTGTGGAAGTAATACACGCCATATTTGGTTTTAATCTTAAGAATGATTTATCAAATTCGTCGGCTTCTACAACACAAACATTTGCTTTTCCTTTAATTAAATTTGTATTGTAATTTTCTGAAATACCTCCTAAAAAAGAAGTGGCTTCCACATCGTTATCGTGTAAAATATGGCCTAACATTGTAGATGTTGTTGTTTTACCATGGGTTCCTGCCACGGCAAAGCAAAAGTTATTACGGGAAATTTCTCCCAATATTTCAGCACGTTTGAAGAGCTCAAAACCAAATTTTTGTAGGTAATTAAATATAGCATTTTCCTTTGTAATGGCGGGGGTATAGACAACAAGTGTGTTCTCTAAATTTAAAAAACCATTAGGAATGCTGTTGGGGGAATCTAAATCGGAAATTTGAGCTCCAAACGCTGAAAGTGATTGTGTAATGTTAGAAAGCGATTTATCGTAACCTGCTACTTTATAGCCTAAGCCCAAAAAATATTTGGCTAGGGCACTCATACCTATACCACCTATACCTATAAAATAGATATTCTTAGTAGTTTGTAAATGTTTTTCTAAAGTTGGTATGTTCATTTTTACTTCCATTAACCGGCTAATAATAATGCTACTGTTTCTACTATTTGTTTTGTAGCATTTGGTAATGCCAAAAGTTTTATGTTTTTTGACAATTGTTGTTGTCTATTTTCATTTTTAAGTATTCCTTCAAACTGTCCTTCGAAAGTGTTTAAATCTTTTTCTCTTATTAAGATAGCTGCTTCTTTTTCTTCTAAAAACTGTGCATTTTTGGTTTGATGATCTTCTGCTACATGAGGCGACGGAATAAAAATTACGGGTTTGCCAACCACACATAATTCAGAAATAGTCCCTGCTCCTGCGCGACTTATAATAATATCTGCTGCTGCATAAGCCAAATCCATCCTATTAATAAAAACATGCTGTTGAACCCCTTTTATACCATAATAACTGTGATATTGTTTTTTATAAGATTTACCTGTTTGCCAAATTACTTGTACTTCTTGTTTGTCAAACCAATCTACACGCGTTTCTATTAAATGATTTATAGCGTAAGCACCTAAACTACCCCCTAAAACCAAAAGTGTCGTTTTAGATTTTTTGAGTTTAAAAAACTTTTGCGCTTCTTCTCTTTTTGAACTAACATCTAAAATATCTTGTCTTATAGGATTCCCTGTTTTGATAAGTTTACTTTTAGGGAAATATTTTTCTAAGCCATCATAAGCCACACAAATTTTATTGACCTGCTTTCCGAGAATTTTATTTGTAATACCTGGAAAAGAATTTTGTTCTTGAATAAGTGTCGGAATATTTTTTCTAGTCGCCATTTGCAATGTTGGGCCACTTGCAAATCCACCAGTACCTATAACCACATTTGGTTTAAATTTTTTGATTATCATTCTAGCATTTAACAAACTACTGATAAGTTTTAATGGAAAAATGAGGTTTTTAAATGTCAGTCTTCTTTGAAAACCAGCAATCCAAAGTCCTTTTATAGGATAACCTGCCTCAGGTACTTTTTGCATTTCCATTTTATCATTAGCGCCCACAAATAAAAAATTAGCTTTTGGAAACTTTCTTTTTAGTTCGTTGGCAATAGCAATTGCTGGATAGATATGTCCACCCGTTCCACCACCACTTAATAATATGTTAACCGATTGCTTCATGTAAAATATCTAACGGATTATCATTATTATCTGTACTCACTTCTTTCATCTCTTTTTGACTACTTACACTTAAAATTATACCAATAGTAAA
>CAZGZH010000172.1:0-4496 GCA_964529645.1 uncultured Flavobacteriaceae bacterium | reverse complement strand
TCTTTTTAGATTTTACTTTTTTATAAGTAGCCATAGTCATTATTTTTTCAAGCGCAAAAATATAATTTTTTATTATAAAAAGCGCATAAGTTAACGTCTAAATTTGTTATTTTGCTAGATGTAATTACAATTGCAAATGCATTTAAAAAAATTAAATCTTTTAAATTTTAAAAATTTCGAATCGGTTCAATTCGATTTTGACGCTAAAATTAATTGTTTTGTAGGTGCCAATGGCATAGGTAAAACAAATGTTTTAGACGCCATTTATTATTTATCGTTTACTAAGAGTTATTTTAATCCAAACACGTCACAAATTATAAGGCATGGCGCAGACTTTTTTGTAATTGAAGGCCTGTTTAATAAGTTTGACAACGATGAAAATATTGTGTGTAGTCTAAAAAAAGGACAAAAGAAAATTTTAAAACGCAATGGTAAGATTTACGAAAAATTACAACATCATATTGGTTTATTGCCTGCTGTGATGATTTCGCCAGCCGATAGTGATTTAATTGCCGCGGGTAGCGATGTAAGACGTAAGTTTATAGATGGTGTGATTTCGCAATCTGATACAATTTATTTAAACGATTTAATTCAGTATAATAAAGTCATATCGCAACGCAATCATTTGCTTAAATACTTTGCTGCCAATCATACTTTTGATGCCCTTAATCTTGAAGTTTACGATGATAAACTCATAGATTTAGGCACAAAAATTTATGAAAAACGCAAAGCCTTTTTAGAGGTATTTATTTCGATATTTAAAGAACGTTATAGACTTATTTCGAACGATAAAGAAACCGTAAATGTGGTTTATAATTCGCATTTAGAAGCGGCAGATTTTAAACAATTATTAAAAGACAATCAATCTAAAGACCGCCTTTTTCAATATTCTACAGTTGGGGTTCATAAAGACGACTTGGTATTTACTATAAAAGATTTTCCTATTAAAAAATTTGGTTCTCAAGGACAACAAAAATCGTATTTAATAGCTTTAAAATTGGCACAATTCGATTTTATAAAATCGCAAACCAATGACACGCCTATATTACTTCTCGACGATATTTTTGACAAGCTAGACGAAAGTCGTGTTTTACAACTCATAAGTTTGGTAAATAAAGATAATTTCGGACAGTTGTTTATATCGGATACACACCCCGAAAGGACAGAAAATGTCATCAAACAAATTAATCAAACCTACAAAATGTTTAACCTAACTTAATATGGCCAAACGTAACGCAGAATCTAAATCTATTAAAGATTTAATGGGTGCTTTTATATCAGAAAACAATCTGAGTAAAGGCTTTAAAAAAATTAAAGTAGAAGAAGCTTGGCTAAAGGTTATGGGGCCGGGTGTACAGTCTTATACAACGGCTGTAAAGATTCAGAATGAAGTATTGGTGGTGCATTTAACATCTTCGGTTTTACGCGAAGAATTGGGTTATGGTAAAGACAAAATCGTACAGATGATGAACGAAATTTTGGGAGAATCCATTATTAAAAAAGTACGGTTAACTTAAAAGGTTTTTAACTCTGGAAAAGTTTTAAACTTTTCCAGAGTTTGAAAGTTTTTAAAACTGCTCTCTACCTGAAAAATGGAAAGCACTTTCTATAGCAGCATTGTCGTCGCTATCTGAACCGTGAACGGCATTTTCGCTAATAGAATCGGCAAACAATTTACGGATAGTCCCCTCAGCAGCTTCTTCAGGGTTTGTAGCACCAATTAAAGTTCTAAAATCGTCTACAGCATTGTCTTTTTCTAAGATAGCCGCTACAATTGGGCCACGTGTCATATAAGTCACCAACTCACCAAAAAACGGACGTTCTTTATGAACCTCGTAAAAAGCTTCAGCATCACGCGTTGTCATTTGTGTCATTTTTATCGCTACAATTTTAAAACCTGAAGCGTTAATTTTTTCTAAGATAGCGCCTATGTTTCCTTTTTCAACCGAATCAGGTTTAAGCATTGTAAATGTTCTATTTGTTGCCATTTGTATTTTTTAAATTTTGTGCAAAAATAGATTTTTTTAGCAAAGCAAAAAATTATATTTTATTAATATTGCAAGACTTAATTGTATAAAGCGTCACTTCGAGTGATTCCGTCCTGATAATTATCGGGATATCGGAATCGTATCGAGAAGTAAGAAAATCTGAATATAGTTTGTAGATGTTCTCGATCATCATCGAGACACGCGAACAGACGAAATATATTGTTTATTAATATTGTTGTGTTTTTTTTAAGAACAATTCATTTTTTAAGCCTCTTATCTCAAAAGTGACCTTATTAGTTTTAAAATCGAATTTTAATAAACCAAAATTCTTTTTTGAGATAACCTCAGAAACACGGTATTTGTTAGTCTCGCCACTATAACTAGAATAGGAGTGGGTCAAGCCACTAGAAGTAATATCTATTAATGGATAACTCATTTCAGGTACTTGCGTTTGCGATATTTCGGCAATATGACGGTCGCCCGACAGAATAATGACACCTTTAGCTTTAGAATCGGCTATGGTTTTTTCTAGTTTAACAACTTCGCTAGGCATATTGCCCCACGTTTCAAAGCCGTGTTCGTAAGATAAAAATTGAATGCTACTTTCAATAATATTGAAATCGGCTGTAGAGCTGTCTAACTCTTGTTTAAGCCATTGCCATTGGGCGTCACCCAACATAGTCCCTTCGCCATAATTATTTGAAATATAGCGCTTTTTACCCGTGGGATCTTTGGTTAGTTTCGATCTAAAATAACGCAAATCGAGTACAATTACTTTTACACTTTTATCTTGTACTGTATAAGTTTTACTGTAATAAACACCTTCTCTTGTGCGTCTTATATCATCTGTTTTGACGTCCATAAAATCTAAAAACAACGCTTTTACCTCATTTTTTTCGGCGTATTCTGCACCACCATCATTTACACCATAGTCGTGGTCGTCCCAAGTACCAATAACGGGAATTTTTTTAAGGAAAGTCTGATAGGCTGTATCGTTTTTTTGTTTGATGTAATTTTGTTTCATAAAAGCCACATCGTGAGTGTCACTGTAAATAACATCGCCACCCCATACCCAAACATCTGGTTGGTTTTTTAAAATTTCTTGCCACATGTTATTTGGAATGTTTTGATTGTTACAAGAACCGAAAGACAAGATGAAATCGGCTGATTTGGGTTCTGAATTATTGGTTGATGTCGTATTGTCATTTGAATTACAAGATACTAAAAGAGATAATCCTAAAAGAGTGGTTAAAAATTTCATCAAAAATGGATTTTAGTAAGTGGTAAATATAACCATCTAAGCCAAGCAAAAAAAATGAATTTGTTGTATATTCGCAGCTTATGAATAAAAAAGAATTACAAGACTTAGCGCATCTGTTAAATAGCCCACAAAATATTGTTGTTGTGCCACATCAAAATCCAGATGGCGATGCCATAGGTTCTACTTTAGCATTGAATCGTTATTTAAATAAAACAGGTCATAAGGCAACAGTAGTTGCCCCAAATGATTATCCTCAATTTTTAAAATGGTTACCCCAATCAGATGAAGTTATTTTATTTGACAGCAACACAGAAGTGGCTTCAGATTTAATAGCTAAAGCCGCAATTATTTTTATTTTAGATTTTAACGCTTTGCACAGATCGGGTGAGTCTATGGCTACCGTTTTAGAAAAGAGCAAAGCTACTTTTGTAATGATTGACCATCATCAGCAACCAGATGATATTACCAAATTTATATATTCAGATGTTACTATTTGTTCTACAAGTCAGATGGTGTATCACTTTATAGATAAATTAAAGGGATTAGATTTTATTGATGCCGCTATAGCGACCTGTTTATACACGGGTATTATGACAGATACGGGTTCTTTTAAATACAATACTACAACGAGTACAACACATAGAGTTGTAGCAGAATTGATAGATAAAGGTGCTAAAAATAGCGATATACATGCGCAGGTGTATGACACAAATTCGTTTCATAAAATACAGTTGTTAGGGCACATACTCGAAAACATGAAAGTTTTAAAACCTTTTAATACGGCTTATATGGTTTTGACTGAAGCCGATAAAAAAGCTTTTAATTTTAAAAAGGGCGATTCTGAGACTTTTGTCAATTATGGTTTATCGATAAAGGGTATAAATTTAGCGGTTATTTTTATAGAAGATAATGTGCAGGGGATTATAAAAATGTCGTTTAGATCTAAAGGAGCTTTTTCTGTAAACGATTTTGCTAGGGCACATTTTAATGGGGGTGGTCATATTAATGCCGCTGGTGGTAGAAGTCAGGATGATTTAGAAACGACAATAGCAAAATTTATAGCAGTGTTACCACAATATGAAGCCGATTTAAAATTTTAAAAATGCGTTTGGTTAAAAGTTTGTTTTTTATTGTAATTCTTTTGAGTGTAGGATGTAACAATCCACAACCAAGACCTGCCATAAATAAAAAGGCTAAAACAGATTATAACTTAAATATAAACCAAAGTAAATTACGCTATAAACTGC
>CAZGZH010000171.1:0-4584 GCA_964529645.1 uncultured Flavobacteriaceae bacterium | reverse complement strand
AAAATGGGCTTTAAAGTGGGTATTCTAGACGCCGATGTTTATGGGCCTTCTATGCCTATTATGTTCGATGTGCCAGAAGCAAGACCGCTGTCTGTTATGGAAGGTGATCGCTCAAAAATGAAACCTGTTGAGAGCTATGGTGTTAAATTATTGTCTTTAGGCTTTTTTACAAATGCAGACCAAGCCGTTATATGGCGTGGTGCTATGGCCACTAAAGCCCTCAACCAATTGTTGTTTGATGCCGCTTGGGGTAATTTAGATTTTTTACTAATAGATTTACCTCCAGGAACAGGCGACATCCACCTGTCAATTGTGCAAGCTATTCCAGTTACAGGAGCTGTTATTGTAAGTACACCACAAAATATCGCTTTAGCTGATGCCAAACGCGGTGTTGCCATGTTTAAACAAGAAAATATCAATGTGCCGGTATTGGGCATTGTAGAAAATATGAGCTATTTCACGCCAGCCGAATTGCCCGAAAATAAATATTATATCTTTGGTCAAGATGGTGCTAAAAATTTAGCTGAAGATATTAAAACAAGATTCCTTGGCGAAATTCCGTTGGTGCAAAGTATCCGCGAAAGCGGTGACGTTGGCCATCCTGTAAGTTTGCAAGAAGATACAGCTTTAGAAAAGGCGTTTAAAGATATTTCTAAAAATATGGTTGACGAATTGGTAAAACGCAATAAAAATTTGCCCCCAACAGAAATTGTACGTTTTACAACCATGTCTGGTTGTGCAACAAAATAAATGACAACAGAACAAATACATATTAAAGTAGAACAAGCCCTCACAGAAATTAGACCTTTTTTAATTTCTGATGGGGGTAATATACAATTAGTTGCTGTTGAAGGGACAACTGTAAAAGTAAAACTTGAAGGTACTTGTATTGGCTGTTCTGTAAATCAAATGACGCTTAAAAATGGTGTAGAAGCCACCATAAAAAAATACTTACCCTTTATAGAAAAAGTAGTCGAAGTGAAATAAAATATAATTTATTTATATTTGTCTCCAATGAATTCGACTCAAAATATAGACTCTCAATTTTTAGGTTTACTAACACTCCTAAAGTTCTATATTAAACGCAATCCTGAATAAGCGTAGGATATACTATTGCCATTACTTTTTTACTAACTTTTAAAATTTATTAAATGCCAAGATATCATACCTTAGGTAAAATACCACCAAAACGTCATACCGTTTTTAAAAATGACAAAGGTGCCTTTTATTACGAAGAACTTTTTGGAACCGTTGGTTTTGACGGTATGTCTTCATTACTTTATCATACGCAAAGACCAACACAAGTAAAAGATATTTTAGATTCTTATGATGTATCACCAAAAATAGCGGTGGCAAAAAATATGAAATCTTTGAGCCTTAACGGATTTAAAGTACCCGCTAAAGCTGATTTTTTAGAGAGCCGTCATGCTGTTTTAGCCAACAGCGATTGCCAAATTATTTTAGCAGCACCAACAACATCTTTAACCGATTACTTTTATAAAAACACCGATTCTGATGAGGTTATTTTTATCCATAAAGGAACAGGGAAATTAAGAACATTTTTAGGGAATATCGACTTTAAGTATGGCGATTATTTGGTTATTCCGCGTGGCATGATTTATCAAATTGACTTTGATACAAAAGACAATCGTTTGTTTATTGTTGAATCTAAAAGCCCCATTTATACACCTAAAAGATACCGTAATTGGTTTGGTCAACATTTAGAACATGCGCCTTTTTGCGAACGCGATATGCACCCACCAACCGATTTAGAAACTTTTAATAAAGCAGGTGATTTTCTTGTGAAAGTTAAAAAGCAAGATACCATTCATCAATATATTTACGCTTATCATCCTTTTAGCGTAGTGGGTTGGGATGGTTATAATTATCCATATAAATTTTCTATTCACGATTTCGAACCCATTACAGGACGTGTCCATTTACCGCCACCTATTCATCAAACATTTGAAGCGGCAGGATTTGTAATTTGTTCTTTTGTACCCCGTTTGTACGATTATCATCCACAATCAATTCCGGCACCTTACAATCACAGTAATATAGATTCTGATGAAGTTTTGTATTATGTAGATGGCGATTTTATGAGTCGTAATAATATCGAAAAAGGACAAATAACTTTGCATCCAGCAGGTATTCCTCACGGGCCACATCCTGGTGCCATGGAAAGGAGTATTGGTAAGAAAGAAACACAAGAATTGGCTGTTATGGTCGATACTTTTAAGCCTTTAATGGTTACCGAAGAAGCTGTTAAAATTCAAAAGGGAGATTATTTTAAATCTTGGCTTTAATAATTAAATCAAATAAAATGAGCACTATTAAAAACGTAGAATACGGATTAGAGAAAATATTTGAAGGCGCACAAGATTTTTTGCCCCTTTTAGGAACGGATTATGTTGAGTTTTATGTGGGAAATGCCAAACAATCTGCACATTTTTATAAAACGGCATTTGGTTTTCAATCATTTGCCTATAAAGGTTTAGAAACGGGTTGTAAAGAATATGCCTCTTATGTCTTAAAACAAGATAAAATTAGATTGGTTTTAACTACACCTTTACATTCCAATTCACCTATAAACGACCATTTAAAAAAACACGGTGATGGTGTTAAAGTCATTGCTTTATGGGTAGAAGACGCTACAAAAGCTTGGGAAGAAACAACTAAACGCGGCGCCAAATCTTTTATGAAACCAACTGTTGAAAAAGATGAGGAAGGTGAAGTTTTGCGCTCTGGAATTCATACTTATGGTGACGTGGTGCATATTTTTGTAGAACGTAAAAATTACAAAGGTTGTTTTTTACCGGGCTATAGAAAATGGGCATCAGATTACAATCCAACACCCGTTGGTTTAAAATTTATAGATCATATGGTGGGTAATGTAGGTTGGGGAGAAATGAATCAATGGGTAAAATGGTATGAAGACGTTATGGGCTTTGTAAACTTCCTATCTTTTGATGACAAACAAATCCATACAGAATATTCTGCTTTAATGAGTAAAGTTATGAGTAACGGCAATGGCCGGATAAAATTTCCTATAAACGAACCCGCTAAAGCGGCTAAAAAATCTCAAATAGAAGAATATTTAGATTTTTACGAAAGTCCAGGCGCGCAGCATATTGCTGTCGCTACAGATGACATAATTGAAACGGTAAAGCAACTTAAAGCCAGAGGTGTCGAGTTTTTACCAGCACCCCCAAAGGCATATTACGAAGACATTCCAAACCGCTTGGGCGAGCATATGAAAATAATGCACGAAGATATTGACGCTTTGCGTAGTTTATCAATTTTGGTAGATGCCGATGAAGAAGGCTATTTATTGCAAATATTTACAAAACCTGTTGAAGACAGACCCACTTTATTTTTCGAAATAATTCAGCGTATGGGTGCTAAAGGATTCGGTGCAGGTAATTTTAAAGCCCTTTTTGAGTCTATTGAAAGAGAGCAAGAAAACCGCGGAACACTTTAAAAAGTTCTCGATACGTTCAGAATGCTCGGAACTACTCGAACTGACGGCTTTTTATTTAGTTTGATTAAGTAATTTACAACGTCACTTCGAGTAATCCCGATAGTCATCGGGATTGTATCGAGAAGTATTGAATAATAAACAATTATAAATGAAACTATCATATGTTTATATTTTAAAATGTTCTGATGAAACCTATTATACAGGTGTTACAAGTAATTTAACAAGTAGGTTATACGAACATAAATCTGAACTTTATCCAGATAGCTATACTTTTAAAAGACGTCCTTTGAAATTGGTTTTTTATTGTGAATTTACAGATATCAATCTAGCTATTGAAAAAGAGAAACAAATTAAAAAATGGTCAAAAGTTAAAAAGGAAGCGCTTATAAATGGTGATTATGATGCGTTAGTTAATCTAGCAAAGAAAAAATTTAAAAAGTAGTTCTCGATACATCTTGATTATCATCAAGACACTCGAACTGACGCAACTCTATTAAACTTTTATTTATCTATTTCGTCACTTCGAGTGATCCCGATAGCTATCGGGATTGTATCGAGAAGAAATAGTATCAAATATTTTATTTCCAACACCTTAAACAATAATTTTTTTTATACTTTTATACAAAGCTTAAAAAAGATGCTCACAAAGGTTTATGGCGGTGCCGTTTTTGGTGTCGAAGCTACCACAATTACAGTCGAAGTTAATATTGATAAAGGCATAGGCTACCATTTAGTAGGATTACCCGATAATGCCATAAAAGAGAGTAGTTACCGTATTTCTGCCGCTTTAAAAAATAATGGCTATTTTCTGCCTGGTAAGAAAATCACCATCAATATGGCACCAGCTGATTTGCGCAAAGAAGGATCGGCTTACGATTTGACGCTGGCCGTAGGAATTCTAACAGCTTCTGGTCAGATTAAAGCTGAAGAACTCGATAAATATATCATTATGGGTGAACTGTCTCTAGACGGGGGACTCCAGCCTTTTAAAGGCGCTTTACCAATTGCCATAAAAGCGAGGGAAGAAGGTTTTAAAGGTTTTATTTTACCCAAGCAAAATGCTATGGAAGCGGCCGTTGTTGACAATCTTGACATCTATGCCA
>CAZGZH010000170.1:0-4593 GCA_964529645.1 uncultured Flavobacteriaceae bacterium | reverse complement strand
TGTCTAAACCAAAGTAATTTGGTGTTAGAAGAAGAAAGTATTGAGATTTCAATGCCTCAATTATTACTTTTAGCGTATAATAATAAATGGAAACTAAAATATTCAAAAGCAAATTATTCTTATGTACGAACTTGAAGGTTTAGATCAGAAAGATTATAATATTAATCAGAAACTGTTACTAAAAAAACTCACGCACATTGCCAAGCACGACGATTCAGCGCGCCTTATCCATGTTGAGTTGTTTGAAAAAGGGTCCTATCTTATAAAAGAAAAACAAGCAATAAAAGGGTTTTATTTTATTTTAGACGGCAAGGTTAAAGTTTTTAATACAGGTGCAAATCATAAAACACAAATTTTAAGATTAGGTACGCGTGGGTGTATTATTGGTATGTCTGCTTTCAATTCATCTCACTATGGGGCAAGTGCCACTGCAGAAGATAATGTAACGTCTTATTTTATTTCGCAATCCGATTTAAAAGATTTTTTAAGTTTGCATCAAGACCTGTCTTTATTGCTTATTAAAACATTGGCTTTTAAAGTAAGACATTACGAAATCCGTCAAAAACATTTAAGCTTATTTCCTGCAACAGAGAGAATTATAGATTCTTTATTGCTTATTGCAAATAAATTTGGTGCTAAAACGGCTAAAGGCATTGTAATAAAACACTGTGTATCTAGAAGAGATATTTCCTCTTTTTCGGGCGTGTCTTTAGAAAATACTATAAGAACATTGAGTAAATTACAAAAAGATAAATACATATCCATTGCCCCTGGCACAATAACCATTGTAAATAAAGAAGCTTTAGTTGCTATTTTAAGAAACTACTGTAGCCCAAATTCTCATCACTAAAAAGGGTATTGTTATATAAATTAAATCGCAATCTGTCTTTTATAGATAAAAGCTGTCACTTAATTTTTCCGTACCTTTACATGGTTTAAATTAAGTTTAATTTAAAGACAAATAACACTCATTTAAACAGTTAATATGCAAAAACTAACAGATAAATTTGGGCGACAAATTACCTATCTCAGATTGGCTATAACCGACCGCTGTAATTTTAGATGTCAGTATTGCATGCCCGCACATGGTGCCGTTATAGTTGAGAGAAAAGAGCTATTGACTTTTAAAGAAATGTACCGCATTACCCGTGTGTTAAGTGAGTTAGGGGTTGATAAAGTCCGCCTTACCGGCGGTGAGCCTTTTGTGCGAAAAGATTTTATGAACTTTTTAGAATCGCTGGCTTTTAACGATAAATTAAAAAGTATCAATCTCACGTCAAACGGTGTTTTAGTAGGACAACACATCCCAAAACTAGAAGCCTTGGGTATTACAAATATCAATCTGAGTATTGACAGTTTAAACAGAGAAAAATTTAATAAAATCACACGACGCCAATCGTTTGATGTGGTTTACGAGACGCTTCAAAAATTACAAAAAAGCCGTATCAATGTCAAGTTAAATGTGGTGGTCATTCCGGGGGTTAATACCGATGAAATTACCGATTTTATCGACCTTACCAAAAACCAAGATTTATCTGTACGCTTTATAGAAGAAATGCCTTTTAACGGCAAAGGACAACGTCAAACGGATAAAGTATGGAATAGCACCGTTATTTTAAATCACATTCAGGCGCATTATAAAGATATTGAACCACTAAAACACAAAAAATCCTCAACATCAAATAATTATAAGGTAAAAGGTTATAAGGGCAGCTTTGGCGTAATTCCGGCTTTTACCCGAACCATTTGCCACGATTGTAACCGTATTCGCATCACAGCCACCGGCTTGTTTAAAAATTGTTTATTTGACGGAGGCGTGTTTAATGTACGCGATTTTATTCGCAGTAATGCCAGTGATGCCGATTTAAAAAAATTATTTATAGAAACAGTTAGCAAAAAACCCAAAAACGGCTTTGTAGCCGAGGCAGCACGCGATAATGAAGTGAGTGAAAGTATGTCGAGTATTGGCGGATAACACACCCCCTAGCCCCTCTCAAGAGGGGAATTTATTAATGTATGAATAGAACTTACACATGATTACATCAAACAAAGCTTTAGAAATAATTTTAAACAGTACCGAAGATTTCGGTACAGAATCCATTCCCTTTATTGAAAGTACGGGGCGTGTTTTAAAAGAAAATATTTTTGCAGACCGCGATTTTCCGCCTTTTGACCGCGTGAGTATGGACGGTGTGGCTATTGACATTAAAGCCTTTAACCAAGGGCAACGCACCTTTAAAATAGAAGGCGTTCAAGCCGCCGGAAGTCCGCAACTGACTTTAAACAATCCTAAAAATTGCATAGAAGCGATGACGGGTGCGGTGTTGCCAAAAAATACCAATGCCGTTATTCAGTACGAATTAACCGATACCCAAAATGGCGTGGTAACGCTTAACACCGATACCATAAAATACTATAAAAACATACACAAAAAAGGACTCGACTGCACAAAAGGAACGGTTTTAATCAATCAAAACAAGATAATTAGTGCTGCCGAAATAGGCGTTTTGGCCACCGTTGGCAAAGCCCGCGTAAAAGTGGCCAAACACCCCAAAATTTGTATCATTTCTACCGGTGACGAGTTGGTTGAAGTCCATCAAACCCCTTTACCGCATCAAATTAGGCGCAGTAATGTGTTTACCTTGGTAGCTTTGTTAAAACGACACCATCTCAAAGCCGATACACTGCATATAAAAGACGATAAATCTCTGTTAAAACAGAAAGTTAAAGAAGCTTTAGAAAAATACGATGTTTTGATGTTTAGCGGCGCGGTAAGCAAAGGTAAATTCGATTTTATTCCCGAAGTTTTAAACGATTTAGGCGTTAAAAAATTATTCCATCGCGTTAAGCAAAAGCCCGGCAAACCGTTTTGGTTTGGCGAAAAGGAAAGTAAAAAAGTATTTGCGTTTCCCGGTAATCCGGTATCGACATTTGTCAGTTGCCTCAAATATTTTTATCCGTGGTATTACAAATCGGTGGGGGTAACTATGCCTCAAGAAACAGCTATTTTAGCTTCTGACTTTGAATTTAAGTCGCCGCTCACCTACTTTTTACAAGTCACACTTGAGAATAAAAACGGCTGCTTGTATGCGCAGCCTTTAATGGGTAACGGCTCGGGCGATTTGGCCAATATGGCTTTAGCCGATGCGTTTATAGAATTGCCCGGCGAAGAAAGTCACTTTAAAAAGGGAACGGTTTTTTCTTTGCTTAGTTATAGATAATTAATTTTAACTTTGTGTCATTGTGTTGTTTCACAAAGACACACAAAGAAAACACAAAGATTCACAAAGCAAAATGGAAAATAAATTTTCTCATATCGATAAAGACAACCAACCCAAAATGGTGAATGTAGGTGCTAAAAAAATTACAAAACGTAAGGCCACAGCCGAAGCTTTTATGTTTTTGGGTGAAACCATTATAGCGCATTTTAAAGACGATGAATTAACCACCAAAAAAGGACCGGTTTTTCAAACGGCTATTATTGCGGGTATTCAAGCGGTAAAACGCACGTCGAATATTATTCCAATGTGTCATCCCTTAATGATAGACGGTATTGACATTAAAATAAAAGTGGTTGATGAAGTGCGCATCAATATCCGCTGTAGCGTGAGTATTGAAGGTAAAACAGGGGTAGAAATGGAGGCTTTAACCGGGGCATCTGTGGCGGCACTTACGGTTTACGATATGTGTAAAGCCCTCTCGCAAAAAATGGTGATTGAATCGGTTAGGTTGTTAGAAAAAACGGGGGGTAAATCGGATATAAAAAATAACTAGAACAATAGAAAACACACCCCTTAATCCCCTCTCAAGAGGGGAATTTTAAAATGAAAAAACACACCAAACATACCAAGCTAAACCTGCGAAAAAACGCTCATTACGCTTTTCAAGAAATCGTCATTTTGGGTGTAAAATGTAGCATAATTGCCCAATTATCGCAAAAAATAGCCGAAAAATTGCAAAAAACGGCCAAAATCGCCTATTTTGATGCTTCGCATAATTCTGATGAAAGCACCCCTATTTTAGACACTTTTACTTTTAATGACACAGGCGTTTTAAACACGTATACCGTCACTGCTTTAAACAAGTTTGACACACGTATTCGGTTTTCGGCTTACGACCTCGTTTTTATAAACGGCAATCACTACGCAGGTCAAAAACAAATTGTTGTTTTAGACCCCGAAAAAGAAGCGTCCATCAAAAAACGTATCGACCAAATTACCGATGTTGTGTGTTTTGTAAAAAAGACAAACGACGCAACAATTTTCGACTGCCTGAAAGAAAAATTTAAAGACATCAACACCATTCCTGTTTTTGATTTTGACGATGTTGACGGTATCAGTAAACTTGTAGCCAATGTGGTAAAAGACAATCAGCCCATATTAAACGGCTTGGTTTTAGCCGGCGGTAAAAGCACGCGTATGGGTAGCGACAAAGGATTGTTGGCCTACCACGGGCAAGCCCAACGCGATTTTTTACGCACACAAATGCAAGAAGTTTTAGACTCCAAAAGTGAGGTGTTTTTATCGGTTAGAGCCGACCAAAATATTAAAGACAGCCCCGTTATAACCGATAAGTTTATAGGTCTGGGTCCTT
>CAZGZH010000169.1:0-4595 GCA_964529645.1 uncultured Flavobacteriaceae bacterium | reverse complement strand
GGGCATATGGCTTTGTATAAAAATGTATTACACAACAGCAATAACACTTTGCCTAAATGGTATTTAGAATGTATTGGCGTTTATGTGAGTGTACTTAACAAATGCGATTACTGTGTCAATCATCATTTTGAAGGGATGCGCAGATTGCTCAATGACGATACAAAAGCTTTCGGTATAAAAAAAGCTTTAGAAACTGATTTTAAATCAGGATTGTTGTCTGTCAAAGAGGTTTCCGGTTTAATTTACAGCCGAATTGTAACCATAAATCCAAGCATAGTTACACAAAATATAATTATGCAATTACACGAGGATGGTTTTAGCGATGGCGAAATACTAGAAATAAATCAGGTAACAGCTTATTTTAACTATGCCAATCGTACTGTTTTAGGATTGGGTGTTAATATTGAAGGCGATGTTTTAGGACTCTCGCCAAACGATTCGAACGATGAAAATAATTGGTCACATCAATAAAATAATATCATAATGGACTACATTCCAAACATCATTTTTGCAATTTTACTCATAATTGGCGTCGGCTTTTTTGTAAAAAACATCAAAAAAGTCATCAGAAATATAAATCTAGGAAAAGATATTGACAGAAGCGATGACGCAAAAGCGCGTTGGAAAAATATGGCTATGATAGCCCTAGGGCAATCTAAAATGGTTAAACGTCCTGTAGCGGGGATACTACATGTCTTAGTTTATGCAGGTTTTATCATTATCAATATTGAAGTAATTGAAATTATTATTGACGGCTTGTTTGGTACACATCGCATTTTGTCTTTTACAGGCGATTTATACGATTTTTTAATTGGCGGATTTGAAATCCTAGCTTTTTTAGTTTTAATATCGGTCATCATTTTTTGGATACGTCGTATGGTATTGCAAATTCCCCGTTTTTGGAATAAAGAAATGAAAGGCTGGCCAAAAAACGATGCCTTGTATATTTTGTATTTCGAAATGGTGTTGATGAGCTTGTTTTTAATTATGAATGCTTCAGATTACAACCTGCAACAACTTGGTGTTGGTCATTATATTAAAGCAGGGAGCTTTCCTATCAGTCACTTTATAGCGGCTTGGTTTCCACAAGATATTCATAACTTAGAATTGCTAGAGCGCAGTGCTTGGTGGTTGCATATTATAGGCATATTTATCTTCTTAAATTACCTGTATTATTCTAAACACCTCCATATTTTATTGGCATTTCCCAACACGTATTTTGCTAATTTAAAACCGAAAGGGCAATTTAATAATCTAGAATCGGTTACTAATGAGGTTAAGTTGATGCTAGACCCCAATGCCGACCCTTATGCCGCTCCTGCGGATGACGCACCCGAACCCGAAAAGTTTGGGGCGAGCGATGTGTTCGATTTAAATTGGGTACAATTGATGAATGCTTATACCTGTACTGAGTGTGGTCGCTGTACATCGGTTTGTCCAGCTAATATTACCGGCAAAGAGTTATCACCCCGCGCCATTATGATGAAAACACGTGATAGGCTAGAAGAGGTAGGGCGCAATATAGATGTCAATAAAGAATTTAAACAAGACAATAAACAATTGCTCAACGATTATATCACTCCCGAAGAATTATGGGCATGTACAAGTTGCAATGCTTGTGTAGAAGCCTGTCCTGTAAATATCGACCCATTGTCTATTATTTTAGATATGCGTCGTTATTTGGTGATGGAACAATCGGCAGCACCACAAGAGCTCAATATGATGATGACGAACATTGAAAACAATGCAGCACCTTGGCAATACAATCAGATGGATAGACTCAACTGGAAAGACGCATAAATATATTAATTTTTAAAAATCAAAAACATTGAACAAAGACGAAGTAGAAAAAATTCTACATGAAAAGGTTGAAAAAGGAGCGCATATAAGCCCTATTCTTCCAAAAGGCGTAAAAAACTATTTAATAGATATTGATGGCACAGTTGGTGAAGATATCCCCAACGAAGAACCCGAGCGTATGATAACGGCCAAAGCCTATCCTGATGCTATTGCCACCCTAAACGGTTGGTATGACGAAGGACACATAATCTGTTTTTTTACGTCACGCACCGAAGCACACCGTGAAATTACAGAAGCTTGGCTCAAAAAACACGGCTTTAAATACCACAGTTTACTTATGGGTAAACCACGTGGTGGTAATTATCATTGGATAGATAATCACGCCGTAAAAGCAACTAGGTATCGCGGAAAATTTACCGAATTGGTAAATAAAGAGGTAAAAATTGAGGTATTTGACGACGGAAAACATTAATAAATTTATAAATGTTACCCTGAGCAATGTCACGCTGAGCGAAGTCGAAGCGGTAGTCGAAGGGGCTTTATGAAAAATGTAAAATATAGTTAAGAGAATTTAAAAAAAAGAATTATGAACGTACCCACTATGGCCGAAATGATGGCACAAGGTAAACAACCCGAAGTTTTGTTTTGGGTAGGCTGTGCCGGTAGTTTTGACGATCGCGCTAAAAAAATAACCAAAGCATTTGTTAAACTATTACAAAAATCTAAAGTAGAATTCGCTGTTTTAGGTACCGAAGAATCGTGTACGGGTGACCCGGCCAAACGGGCAGGAAACGAATTTTTGTTTCAGATGCAAGCTATGACCAATATTGAGGTGCTCAATGGGTATGAAGTGAAAACCATTGTAACGGCTTGTCCGCATTGTTTTAACACACTTAAAAATGAGTATCCCGAGTTAGGTGGTCAATACGAAGTTTTACACCATACCGAATTCTTAAAAAAATTGTTAGACGAAGGACGTTTAAGAATAGAAGGCGGTCTATTTAAAGGCAAACGTATTACTTTTCACGACCCTTGTTATTTAGGACGTGCCAATCAGGTTTACGAAGCGCCGCGCGAGCTCATTAAAAAATTAGATGTGGCATTGGTAGAGATGAAACGCTGTAAAAGCAATGGCTTGTGTTGTGGTGCCGGTGGGGCTCAAATGTTTAAAGATTCAGAAAAAGGCGATAAAGAAATATTTGTAGAACGTACAGAAGAGGCCTTAGAAGTGCAACCAGATATTATTGCTACAGGTTGCCCATTTTGCAATACTATGATGACAGATGGTGTTAAAAATAAAGAAAAAGAAGAGAGTATAAAGGTACTCGATATAGCCGAATTAATTGCTAATGCAGAAGATTTGTAGAATTCTTAATTCTTAAAAAATTAAAAATGGAAGGAATAATTGGCCTGTATAAATCTAATCCTGATTTAGTGTATAAAACATGGTTTGTAGAAAACGAGGACAGGTTAAAGGCTTTTCGTTCAATTAGAAGAGGTGTTTTTCAGGTTATTAAAGATATTCAAGAAGACATTTTTCCAAATGATTTTAAAGAGAGCTCTTTAGAATTTGTTCTTAACTGTATAACTGAACAAAAGCAAGTATTTGAGGGAGCCTCCCATCCATTTTATTGGAAACCAAAACTTAGAATTCCTGATATTTATGAAAATCAAGAAAATAAACGTTTCTTCGGACAATTTTTAGAAAGTTGTATTCACGCTAGTAAGGAAAGCCAAATTATTGAAGAAATCCTTAAGCTTGACCAAAAAAAAATTAAAGGATTAGGTCCTGCTGTTGCGAATATATTGTATTTTCTCCACCCCACTATAATGCCACCTTTTAACACGGCAATGGTAAGAGGTTTTAATAGCCTTTTTAATGAAAAAATAAAGCTAGGGTCTTGGTCTGAATATTTAAAAATGCGCGAAGTAGTATTATTAAACAATAAGAAATATAAAAAATTATTATCTAATGACTTAGGAGCATTTAGCGGATTGCTTTTTGAGATAGGTATGAAAAATGTTTTAATAGATAATGACTCTGCAATAAGTGATGAGGAAAGAATAAAAATTCTTAAAAAATTAGAAAAACGTCATCAAAAAATAACAGATGAAGAGGAAGAGAAAAAACTACATTCAGAAATGCAATACCACCTATTAAAAATAGGAAATGCATTAAATTATGATGTAATTGCAGCTAGTAATGACCGTTCAAAAAGTTACGGTAATAATAAATTTTCATTTTTAAGTCTTAAAGAGTTTCCTAAATTAAAAGTTCCAAATGAAACATTAAATACAATTAAATTAATCGATATCATTTGGTTTAAAAAAAACACTAATAAAATTGTATGTGCCTTTGAAGTTGAGAAAAGTACATCTATTTATTCGGGTATTTTGAGATTGTCAGATTTATCGTATTCATTACCAAGTCACAATTCTAAACTTTACATTGTAATTCCAGATAACAGAGAAACTGAAGTAAGATTTCAATTAGCTAGACCCTCAATTGTTAACGGGGCACTTGAAATATGCTATATTCTGACTTCTGAGTTAAAAGAACATTGCAATGCATTATGTAAGTTTGGTGATAGTTTTCAAATATTGGAAAAAATTTCAAAAAGAGTATAATGTTACAATAATAATTAAATAAACTCTACAGAAACTAATTAAAGTAATATAATTGATAAAACCCTACATCCAAGCCGCCCGTTTACGCACCTTACCACTTTCGGTATCGGGTATTATTGTGGGGAGTTTTTTAGCGGCTTCAGAAAATCTATTTGATTGGAAAATTT
>CAZGZH010000168.1:0-4658 GCA_964529645.1 uncultured Flavobacteriaceae bacterium | reverse complement strand
AAAATCTTTTTTTGTCACTTTACGATTGATGCGTAAAACAGGTAAAATTATCCAAAAAGTAAGCATGCCTAAAGAGGCAAAAAGCCCCATGTTGGTCCCAAAAAATTGTTTAAAAACAGCACCTGTATATCCTAATAATGCCGAAATATCTAATTTGAGGATTATGAGAATACGCGATAAATCAATTGGGTTAAACATAGAGGCAAAAAGGGCTACTTTATCTAAAGGATAATCATTAAAAACGACAAGCGATATTAAAAAAATACCGTCGTAAATAACGGCCAAAAAGAGCCACATTAAAATAGCGTAACCAAAACCTTTAATCTTATTTTCGTTAGATAAAGCGATATTATATGACAGGGCTACAAAGATAAAATTTAAGAAAAATCCCACTACAATAAGCAGTAAAAAATTAAATATGACAGCCGATTTAAAAAGCCCATAAACCACAAACGGAATGCCCAATCCTAAAACTAAGCTCAAACTTAAAGATATGGCAACACCTAGATATTGCCCCATAAATATTTCTCTTCTTTTAAGCGGTTGCGCTAAGAGCAACTCTGTGAATTCACGTGAATTGTAATAATACATCACCCCAAAAATAGTACCTATAAGAGGCGTTAGTACAATAACTATATTCATTAGAGTAATTATGGCTTTTGAAACATTATTGTTTAAAAACAACAGTACAAAGCCTAAAATTAAATAAAATATAAAGTACACATAACTCCATCGGCTACGCATTAAATCGAAAAAACTGTATTTTAATATTTTAAACATTTTTTATTTTTTTAGCAATTTGGCAATAGCTATTTCTATATCTTTCTCTTTGGTTTGTTTTTTAAGCGTGGCAACACTCCCCTTAAAATAAATTTTGCCGTCTAATAAAAAAACTATTTCGTCGGCAAACTCATTGACCAAACTCATAATATGTGTCGTCACTAAAATGGTTTTGCCATTTTCTTTTTCTTTTTGAATTATTTCTTTTAAATGAATTAACGAAATTGGATCTAAGCCTGTTGTAGGCTCATCTAAAATAATAATAGAACTGTTAAACATAAACGTCAAGACCAAATTGACTTTTTGTTTAGTACCTCCAGAAAGATTACTCAATTTTTTATTTAAAAAGGGTTTTAAATCAAATCGCTCAATTAAAGGAATCTCATCAGCAGATTTAGGGCGTAAATTTTTAACCATTTTTATAAGTTCGGTAACGGTTAAATTGCCTGGGAAATTGGCTATTTGTGGCAGATAATTTATATCGTTTCTGTAAGCCCATTTCCCTAAAATAGGTTTGCCATCAATAAAAATTGTGCCTTTTTCGGGTACAACCATACCTAAAATACTTTTTATCAAAGTCGTTTTTCCAGAGCCGTTGGGTCCTAAAATAGCATAAAGAGCCCCTTGTTTTAGTTCTAAATCTAAAGCGTCTAAAACTTTAAGTTTGGCAAATGTCTTATGTAATTTTTCTATTTTAATCATTTTATTTTATGCATTAAAGGGGCGGCATCAATCAGTTTATCGGGTGTAAAAACAGGTGATACTTTTTCAGAAAAATTGATGATATCTACAAATAAACTGCGCAACAACACAATAGTTTCTGGTGTTTGATTAACGATATATGAAAATAATTTAACGGGTCTAAAAGGCACATCTCCAATGCCGTTTTTGTCTAAATCGTAACCAGTATATTCGCTCCAATAATTATTTTTAAAGCGGTTATTATTGAGTTTACTGTTATACGAGACGTCGAAAGCGTTATATAAAAAATTGTTTTTTTCGAAAAAGTTTTGATAACAAGCTCCGCGTACTTTTAGAGCCCAGCCATTTCTTAAAAAGGTATTATGAGTGTAATTAATACGTGTAGAACCTTCGACATTTATAGCAATAGTATTTTGCTCAAAAGTGTTGTTTTTTATATCGGCGTCATAAATTTCTTTTAATAATAAACCGTAAGCAGCAGAACCCCAATTGTGCATGAATTTATTATCGTGCATTTTAATATATTTAGAAAACATAACAGCCACACCCGCCCCATTATCTCTAAAAGTATTGTGATGGTATTTATTGTTATTAGAAAACATAAAGTGTAAACCATATCTTAAATTATTATAACTTTTGTTATAAGATATTTCACTCTTTGACACAAACTCAAAATATATACCATCTCTTAAACCGCTTAAGTCATTGTTTTTAACAACTATATGTGAAGAATGCCACATATGAACACCATTTCCTGCACCCGCTTCAGTTTTAGATATACTTTTAATATTGTTATTTTCTATAACTCCGTAATGTGATTTTTCTATAAGGATTCCGAAAAATAAATTCCGTATTTTAATATTTTTAATTGTAAAATGTTTACTTCTTGATACCAATATGGCTGCAAAATCTTTAGTATAACTTCTGCCAACATTAATTATAGTAAAATCTTGAATGCTAAAATTATCTGTTTTAAAAGAAAAAATTGTTTCAACGCTTTCGCCATCAATAATAGGGTTGTCTATTCCAATTATCGTCAAAGGTTTTTTTACAATAATGCCATGTTCTTTGTAGAGGCCTTTATAAATAAGTATGGTATCTCCTTCTGCTGCATTTTCAATAGCAACAGATACTGATGTGATAGTACAAGTTTTGCAAACTTTTATTGTTGAGGCGAAACTCAACAATGGAAATAATAATAATAATACTAAGAGGCTTCTAAAAGTCATTAAATGAAATCTGTTTTTTAATTTGATCCCAAGTAAAAAGTGTTCCTCCAAATTCTTTTTGAGCTTTCAAAGCTTCTTCTTTAGAACCGTATGATGACAGGTTAGCTCCCATAGGACTTTTTATACCTTTACTAATTAAGTAAAAAGCCTTTGAAGCGTCAATTAGTTGCTTCGGGTGCCCGTATTGGGTAACTTTTATTTGAGCAATTTGTGTTTGGTCTACTTTTTTTAAGCCTCCTATTAAACACTCAACAGCGTCAAAATTATATTGTTTACCTTTTTTGGTAAGATACAAAGCGGCATGGTTTTGATCTACAATTGTCATTTGACAATGGCGACATTGCTCTTTTCCATAAGTAATTGGCTTTGATTTTACAGTACAAGCCAAAACAAAAAGGAGCATCGCAACAAATGCAATAGCTTTTTTAGTCATTGTTCTTTTATTAGTAGTGTGTAAATTTAATTAAAATTCTCGAGTTACACAGCTGGATTTAAAACACAACTTTTAAACCACCTCTTTAGCTTCTTTAGCGCCTTTAAAAAAAGCTATAAAAGTTAAAAGCATTCCTAAAAATAATGCGTAGGCGCCTATACGAGGATAAGAATGTGCTGTAAAATTTAAAATGTGTTTTGTCCCAAATAATGGCGGTTGATACGCCATAGGCGAACCGTCTGGGTTTGTAAATTTAATAGCGGCCTTAAGGTTTAAATTAGTCCCGTAATCATACTCCCATAAATAAAAATCGTACATCCCTGCAGTTCCCAAAACCAACATTACAACAAACCACACTAGATACCATTTATAATGAGCTTTAAAGCCAATTAATATCCCAAGTAAAGCCATACTTCCGATGACGATAGGAAATATTTTAAATTCTGTCATTTCTTTAGGTATCGGTTTCATACCTACATAATGATTCATTAAATTTATATTTTTAATGTCATTAGGGTTGGCATCTGCTATTTTAGTAATGTGGATGTTCATGCCTATAGCTTTTGGGTATTGTGGTGCCTCTAAGGTTATATTCCACAAGGGTGCCACAAATAAAACAAGCAATAAAAAACTGCCAACTATCATTAATAATTTAGACTTTTTCATAGGGATAATTTTAAAGTAAAAAAGGGCAGTGTTAAACTGCCCTTTTAATTGATATTTATTTATTCTACATCTAGAGCATCATCATCTAAAGTATACGAAATAGGCACTTTAGAACCTTTTGGCGAAACGCGAATGTATCCTTGCATTTCTTGGTGTAATGCAGAACAGAAATCTGTACAATAGAATGGCCATACTCCTTCTTCTTTTGGTTCCCACAATAAAGTAGTCGTTCTACCTGGCATTATGAGTAATTCTGAGTTTTTAGCTCCTAAAACTGCAATACCATGAGGTACGTCATAATCTTGTTCTAGATTGGTAACGTGGAAGAAAACTTTATCGCCCACTCTCACACCTTCGATATTATCTGGTGCAAAATGGCTTCTAATCATTGTCATATTAATATGTACTTCATTTCCTTTACGGAAGACTTTACCATCAGCTTCTGTTTTTGAAGCATAAGGGTGTTTGTTTTCTTCGAGTTTGTAAATTTTTCTAGATTTATTCATTAATTTTTCGGCAGGAATACCAGCAGCGTAATGTGGCTCACCAATTGTTGGAAAATCTAATAATAATTGCATTTTGTCGCCCGTAATATCAAATAATTGTGCTGATTGACATACTTCTGGGCCTGTTGGCAAGTAACGGTCTTTGGTAATTTTATTCATAGCAACTAGATATTTACCCCAAGGTTTGCGAGAGTTTCCTCCGGGAATCATCAAGTGACCAACTGAATAATAAACAGGATTATGGTCTAACACTTCCTATGTACCTTATTTCCATTTAATAACTTCAGAAGAAATTAATAAAGTTGAATAATCGTTTCCGTGGATTTCAAATGCTGTTGGTTA
>CAZGZH010000167.1:0-4681 GCA_964529645.1 uncultured Flavobacteriaceae bacterium | reverse complement strand
AGCTCAGTTGGTTAGAGCGCTTCGTTGACATCGAAGAGGTCAGAGGTTCGAGTCCCCTCAAGTTCACATTGATTTATTGAGTCTTTTATTTACTTCAATTTAATTTTTCAGTTTTAATATTTTAACGCAAGGAATATGTAAGAATTGGTATGCTATATTGAGGTTGTTATGAAAAATACATTAAACAGCGTTGTTATTTATCAGGCCAAAAATGGAGCAATTGAGTTTCGTGGAGATTTTGATAAAGAAACAATTTGGGCATCTCAAAAACAAATAGCAAATATTTTCAATGTTAATTCGCAAGCGATTACAAAACATATTAAGAATATCTATGGTGAAGGTGAACTAGATTTGAGTTTAACTTGTTCCAAAATGGAACAAGTTGGAGTAGAGGGTACGAAAAAAGTAAAAAGAAAACTCAATTTTTATAATCTAGATATGATTATTTCTATTGGCTATAGAGTAAACTCTAAACGAGCCACTCAGTTTCGTATTTGGTCAACTAAAATATTAAAACAACATCTTGTTGATGGCTATACTATTAATAAAAAAAGAATTTTACAGAACTATGGGCAGTTTGCTAGAGCTATATCTGGTATTAAGGCTTTATTGCCAGAAAATAGTGAGATAAAGACAACTGATATCCTTGATTTAGTCAATACTTTTGCTAGTACTTGGGTATCTTTGGAAGCTTATGACAAAGATAATTTACCAAAAGTTGGTTTGAGTAAAAATAAGGTGAGTTTAACTGCTAGTGAGTTATCAGAGTCAATTTTAACACTAAAAAAAGAGTTAATTGGTAAAAAACAAGCAACTGGTATTTTTGGTACAGAACGTAATAAAAATGCTATTGATGGAATTATAGGTAGTGTATTTCAATCTGCTTTTGGTAAGGATGTTTACTATACAGTAGAAGAAAAAGCTTCTCATCTTTTGTATTTTATAATCAAAAATCATCCATTTGTTGACGGCAATAAGCGAAGTGGTGCATTTTCATTTGTTTGGTTTTTAAATAAGGCAGGTATTTTAAGCCCAGATTTAACTCCAGAAGCTTTAACAACACTTACTTTATTAATTGCCAGTAGTAATCCTAACGATAAAGATAAGATGATTGGGTTAGTTTTATTGTTGTTAAAAAAACCGATTGATTAATTAATATTTAAAACAATCCACAAATCCCTGATACTCCCCTGCTTTGTAGAAAATATCTTGATCAAAGTTTTGTAATTTCCAATGTAAAATAATCAATTTCCCAAGTGGTTTTAAAAGTTCAAGCTATGTCGTTCTTGGTTCACATTCAACATACTCATTTTTTGTCATCAAAATATTGATTAACTAATTTAATTGAGATTTTCTTGCTGCAGTTTGAAGCCAAGTATTTGATTGATCAGCAGCTTTATTTAGTGGGTTTAAAATTTCAAGTAATTTTGCAATTTTAATCATATCAGCAAATGGATTCTTTTGTTCTGGTTCAGATTTTTTTTGAGTACCGATTTCTAAATTAGCTGCTACTTCTTGTGGAGAATTTGTATCTAAAGAAGTTTGTAGTTCTGGACGAGTGGTTGCTGCCAAAATTTTTTGCAACCTTTTAATTTCTTGAGTATCTTTTTCTGCTCTCCTACTATAGGCGGTTATTTGATTTGTTTCTGGAGGATTACTTGCTTGGGCAACTTTATCAGCAACTTGTAAAGCTATCTCTATTTTATCTAGTTTATCTGGTTGTTGTTCTTGGCCATTATTTTGGAGTGCTCGAACAAAAGGATTGTCTCGATGACTTAATGCTTTACCTTCAGTAAGGTGTTTAAAAGCATTAGCAAATGCTGTTGTATTATTTCTTTCAGTTTTTTGAAGGGTTTTAGCTTCTTTAACCAAACCTGTTGTAGTAGTACTTGCCATTTTATTTTTATTTATTATTTGCTACTTAAAGATATCATAATATATCTTTAATGTGCTAATTATAGGTCTGTAGGGCAAATTTGTCAATATTTTTAATATAGCTACTTTGTTACTTTATAGTCAAGACATAATCGGCTACTTTTTGTCTTAATATTTTATGATTCATCCAATCTATGTATTTTGGATCATTTTTTTGTTTTTCTCTTAATATTTTATCTTCAACTTTCTCAAGTTCAGCATTTATATCCTTTTTTTCGACTGTAATTTTCTCTTCTTTTGCAATTTCATTAATTAGAAAAGTCATTTGAATTCTTCCTAAAGCAACTATTGCTAATTCGTTTGAAAGTTGCTCAAAATTCATTTTTCTATGTTCTAAGAATTTTTCGAATGTAATGTTCATGTGTTTTAGTCTGTGACTCAGATCTTCTAGATCAAAACGGACCTCTTCTTTAACCAATAATTCTTGAATTTCTGGTTTAATTTCTGTAATAAGTTCTCTGTATATAATTTGTAAAGTTAGATTCTTTTTTTCTTCATTAGTAGGGGTTTTTAAATTATTTTTATCATCTTTTTTACTCTTTTTTTCTGTGGCAATAGCTTTTTCAATTTCTTTAATTGCTTGTTTTTGAGCTTTTTTAACAATGCTTTTGTAGGATTTGAGATTAATTTTTGGTTGTTCTGCTATATGTGCTTCTATAATCCAATCCTCTCCTTTTTTGAGTGAAATTGGGTTAAATTCTGGATAAGTAATAGGTGTTTTTCCAGATTTTTTAATTTCATTTAAATAAATTTCTGGGACAACTAACTGCAAAGCATTTTCAATAATTTGTTGTGGATTTAAACTTTCTTCTGCAATTTTTGCTGGAACATTACCTTTTCTAAAACCATCTAATTTAATTGTTTTAGCAAGTTTTTTTAGTGCTTTTTGGTATGCTTTTTGAGCATCTAATTTTGGAATTGTTAGTTTAATTATTGTATTTGGGATAACTAGCGATTTCTCATTTGTTTTTTGTGATAATGGAGTCGCTGTTTTACTTGTAGTTTTGGTTGGTTTTTTGTTTGTTTGATTCATAAGTGATTATTATACCTCAATAATTTTCTTTTGCGATTGAAATATTTTGGTTTTAAAATATAAAAATACTTCAGAACTTATTTTAGTTTGAGGTTATAATAGGTTTGTGCAAAGACGTATTTAATAATAGTGGCGCGTTACCAGAGTGGTCTAATGGCTAGGTCTGCAAAACCTCAGTTCGCGGGTTCAAATCCCGCACGCGCCTCAATTACTTAGAAATGAACTCAAAATTTTTTATGAAAAAAAGAAAATCTTATTATATTCACACCCTTGGTTGCCAATCTAACAAAAGTGATTCAGAACGTATTGCTGGAGATTATCAAGCAAGAGGATATGTAGAGGCTGAAAGTTGGAAAGATTGTGACGAATTAGTTGTTAATACTTGTGCAGTTAGGCAGAGAGCTGAAGATAGAGCTAGGGGTTTTTTACATAATGTGATTGTCTATTTTAACGCTTTAAAAGATAAAAATAATATTAAAAGGCCAAAAATTATTTTAACAGGTTGCATGGTTCATCATGGCAATGAAAAACTTTATAAAATGATGCCAATGGTTGATCAGATCTTGCCTATTAATGAGGTTGGTTTTAATCAAGAAGCTATAAGAAAAGATAAAAACCATGCTTGGGTTCCGATATCTGTTGGTTGTAATTCATTTTGTACTTATTGCATTGTTCCCTACTCTCGTGGCAGAGAAAAATCTCGAAGTATGGAATCTATTATGGAAGAAGTTAATAAATTAGTTAAAGAAGGATATACAGAAGTTACTCTTTTAGGCATGAATGTTAATTCTTGGGGGTTAGAAAAAGTAGGAATTGGATTTAGAAAATTAATGATGGAGAAGCAGGATTTTAATCGCGAAGATTTGCCAGATACTCAGTCGCAGTACTTGAAGCCAAAAGGTACTCCTCCATTTGTAAAATTATTGCAAAAAATTTCAGAATTTGACGAAATTAAAAAAATAAGGTTTATGAGCAGTAATCCTTGGGATTTCCACGATGAACTAATTGAAGAAATTGGAAAAAATAAAAAAATTGATAGATATGTTCATTTGCCAATACAATCAGGGAGTAACGCTGTCCTTTATAGGATGAATCGTGGATATACGCGTGAGAGATATATTGAAGTTGTAGAAAAATTAAAAAAGGCAGATCCAAATATTGTTATAGGAACGGATATTGTTGTGGGATTTGCTGGTGAGACAGAAGAGGAATTTAAAGAGACTGTAGAGTTAGCAAGACAAATGAATTGGAAAGTTGGTTTTGTGGCTATCTATTCTCCCCGTCCTGGTACAGCGGGATGGAAAATTTATCCAGACAATATCCCACATAAAGAAAAAAAACGTAGATGGGAAATATTAGATAAAATTATTAATAAAGATAATTTGGCTGAGCGTCCGGTTGTAATTTAAAAATTAGCCTAGTATCTAATAGATTAAGAATATGTATACTACAATTTCAGTTTTAGGACCAACTGCTGTGGGAAAAACCTCTTTTGCTTTAAAATTAGCAAAACAGGCTTTATCTATTAAAAATAAAGCTAAAAATAAAGTAGTTTTTACTGGAGTTGATATAATTTCAGCAGATTCGAGACAAGTATATAAGGGTTTAGAAGTGTTGTCTGGAGCTGACATTCCGGAAGGTTTTAAGCAAGTTTTTCCAGAAGAAGAAAATCAAGTAGCTAAAACAAATTTTCCTTTTTTTAAAAAAGGCTCA
>CAZGZH010000166.1:0-4690 GCA_964529645.1 uncultured Flavobacteriaceae bacterium | reverse complement strand
TTTTGATAACGAACAATTAATTAAAAACGGTCAACTATAATCAGGGATATTCATAGATAGTTGAAAAGCTAAGGGCGTATTATTTATTTTACACTTCGGTCTTCTGACTTCGGTCTTCCGACTTCTAACTCTCAGCGCCTCCCAAATTATAGTTTGTACAGCCTTGTAAATAGCGTATCTTTGTCCGCTAAACGCAGTTAGACAACGTCGATGAAAAACATCCGAAATTTTTGCATTATTGCCCATATAGATCACGGTAAAAGCACCTTGGCCGACAGGCTTTTAGAGTTTACCAATACCATAACCGATCGCGAAAAACAAGACCAGTTATTAGATAATATGGACTTAGAACGCGAGCGAGGTATCACTATTAAAAGTCATGCCATACAAATGGATTATGAGCAAGGTGGCGAAAAGTATGTTTTAAATTTAATAGATACGCCAGGCCATGTAGATTTTTCGTACGAAGTGTCGCGTTCTATAGCAGCTTGCGAAGGCGCCCTACTAATAGTTGATGCGGCGCAAAGCATCCAAGCACAGACAATCTCTAATTTATATTTGGCTTTAGAGAATGATTTAGAAATTATTCCTGTTTTAAATAAAGTAGATTTACCCAGTGCCAATCCCGAAGAAGTAACCGATGATATTGTAGATTTGTTAGGATGCGACCCCGAAGAAGTTATCCACGCCAGTGGTAAAACAGGTTTTGGCGTGCCCGAAATTTTAAAGGCTATTGTGGCACGTGTACCTGCGCCAACAGGAAAAATTGACGCCCCATTACAAGCCTTGATTTTCGATTCTGTTTTTAATTCTTATCGTGGTGTTGAAACTTATTTTAGAGTAATGCAAGGCGAAATAAAAAAAGGTCAGCGCATTAAATTTATGTCAACCGATAATACTTATTTAGCTGATGAAGTGGGGACTTTAAAGTTAAAACAGGTTGTTAAGCAAAGTGTTAAAACAGGAGATGTTGGCTACCTTATAACAGGTATTAAAACAGCGAGTGAAGTGAAAGTAGGCGATACAATTACAGATGCCGACAATCCAAACACAACAGCTATTGCAGGTTTTGAAGATGTAAAACCAATGGTGTTTGCTGGTATCTATCCGGTAGATAACGACGATTATGAAGAGCTACGCAGCGCTATGGAAAAACTACAATTAAACGACGCGTCGTTGGTGTTTACACCCGAAAGTTCGGCCGCCCTTGGTTTTGGTTTTCGCTGTGGTTTTTTAGGTATGTTACACCTCGAAATTATTCAAGAACGTTTAGAGCGCGAGTTCGATATGACCGTTATTACAACAGTACCCAACGTATCGTATCATGCTTATACCAATAAAAAACCAGACACTTTATTATTGGTTAACAATCCTACAGATTTACCAGAGCCTTCTAAGCTCAATAGGGTAGAAGAGCCTTATATTAAAGCGGCTATTATTACCAAGGCAGATTTTATTGGTCAGGTTATGAGCTTGTGTATAGAAAAACGCGGACAAATTACCAATCAATCTTACTTGACCCAAGAGCGTGTAGAATTGAGTTTTGACATGCCTTTATCTGAGATAGTATTCGATTTTTACGACCGTTTAAAAACCGTGTCAAAAGGATATGCTTCGTTTGATTACCACCCTATAGGCTTTAGAGAATCTAAATTAGTAAAGGTCGATATTTTGCTCAATGGCAACCCCGTTGACGCTTTATCTGCTTTGCTTCACGCCGATAATGCCTACGGCATCGGTAAAAAAATATGTGAAAAATTGCGTAAATTAATTCCGCGTCAGCAGTTTGATATCCCTATTCAGGCGGCTATTGGGGCAAAAATTATTTCGCGCGAAACCATAAAAGCGCTTAGAAAAGATGTAACAGCCAAATGTTATGGTGGCGATATCACGCGTAAGCGTAAACTTTTAGAAAAACAAAAGAAAGGTAAAAAGCGCATGCGACAAGTTGGTAATGTGCAAATCCCTCAAGAAGCCTTTATGGCAGTATTGAAATTGAATGATTAAAATATTCTCAATTTTTTAACAATTTCATTAAAAATAAAAAAAAGCCTCTTTTTAAAGGAGGCTTTCAAAAATTGGTTAATTTTTGATGTATTATTCGCCGTGTAACCAAGCTTTTTTGGCTAGTAATTCTTCTTCAGATTCTTCGTGATCTTCATCAGGTACACAACAGTCTACAGGACATACAGAAGCACATTGTGGTTCGTCATGGAAACCTTTACACTCTGTACACTTTTCAGTTACGATAAAGTAGAATTCATCTGATATAGGCTCGTGACTTTCGTCTGCATCCATATCAGTTCCATCAGGAGTAGTGATATCGCCACTTAAAGAAGTGTCTTCTGCCATAGACCATTCGTCATCTGGCTCGTAGATTGCGTGGTTTGGACACTCAGAGATACAAGCGTCGCAGTTTATACATTCATCGGTTATTTTAATTGCCATAATATAAAGTTTTTTATTAAATTGCTACAAAATTAAAAAGTTAAAAAATACTAGTTTCTGACATATGTCATAATTTGGAAATAAAAGTAATAATAATTTTGTCAATATTTTATCAAAGGCTAAAAAAATCTAAAAATAATTAATAAAAATAGTAAATAATACTTATGAATACAGGTTTAAAAAATCAGCAATCTGGCACCACTTCTACACAATTGCAAGGAGTGGTAATTAGATTTGTTGGTGATTCTGGTGATGGCATGCAGCTTACCGGAACGCAATTTTCTGATACTTCTGCAATGTTTGGTAATGATATCGCCACTTTTCCTAATTATCCTGCTGAAATTCGTGCACCTCAAGGTAGCTTATATGGTGTATCTGGTTATCAAGTGCATATAGGTAGTGTAGAAGTCAGCACGCCAGGTGACGATTTAGATTTGTTGGTTGCCATGAATCCTGCTGGTTTAAAAACCAATTATAAATCGGTTAAGCCGGGACACACCATTATTGTAGATTCAGATTCTTTTACAAAGAAAAATCTCGAAAAAGCTTCTTACGAGAGTAATCCGCTTGAAGATGGTAGTTTAGAAAATTACCGCGTTATAGAAGTATCTATGACTTCTTTAACAAAAGAAAGTCTTAAAGATTTAGGGCTCGATAATAAAAGTGTGGTTAGAAGTAAAAATATGTTCGCTTTAGGTATGGTCTATTGGATATACAACCGTTCTTTAGAGCATACAATAGAGTTTTTTAATAAGAAATTTAAAAGTAAACCGCTTGTAGCAGAAGCCAATACTAAGGTGTTGAAAGCTGGTTTTTATTATGCCGAAACACTCGAAATTATTTCGAATTCATATTCAATTGCGCCTTCAAAAATGCCTAAGGGTACTTACCGTATTGTTAATGGTAATACAGCTACAGCTTGGGGCTTTTTAGCCGCCTCAGAAAAATCGGGCTTAGAATTGTATTTAGGCTCTTATCCTATTACACCAGCTACAGATATCTTACACGAATTGGTAAAACACAAGCACTTTGGTGTTAAAGCTTTTCAGGCTGAAGACGAAATTGCGGGTATTAGCTCATCTATTGGTGCAGCCTTTGCAGGCGATTTGGCTATAACAACAACTTCTGGTCCCGGATTAGCTTTAAAAGGTGAAGCTCTTGGTTTAGCTATGATGACAGAATTGCCTTTGGTTGTTGTAAATGTACAACGTGGTGGTCCTTCTACAGGATTACCTACAAAAACAGAACAATCAGATTTACTGCAAGCTCTTTATGGAAGAAATGGCGAAAGCCCTGTAGTTGTGGTAGCGGCTAGTACGCCTGCCAATTGTTTTGATATGGCTTTTGAAGCCTCTAGATTGGCTTTAGAACATATGACACCTGTTGTATTGTTAACCGATGGTTATATAGCCAATGGCTCCGAACCTTGGAAAATTAAATCGGTTAAAGATTTACCCACTATAAATCCACCTATTATAAAAGAAGCTAATGCCGACTGGCACCCTTATACAAGAAATAAGGAATCATTGGCAAGAGAATGGGCTATTCCTGGTACAGCCGGATTAGAACACCGCTTAGGAGGTCTTGAAAAAGATAAAGTATCTGGCAATGTAAGTTATGTACCAGAAAATCACGAGTTCATGATTGATGTGCGTGCTGAAAAAGTAAAACGTGTGGCTAATTATATACCCGATTTAAAAGCCGATTTCACCCAAGAAGGCGATTTGTTAGTTGTAGGATGGGGCGGCACTTATGGTAGTTTACACTCTGCAGTTAAAGAAGTTAATGAAGCAGGATATAAAGTAGGACACGTTCACTTTAATTATATAAATCCTATGCCTAAAAACACAGCTGATATATTTGCTAAGTACAAACGAATTGTCGTGTGTGAACTTAATAAAGGGCAATTGGCCTTTATTCTTAAATCAAATTATGGGCAATTTAATTATGTTACCTATAATAAGGTACAAGGCTTACCATTTTCTGTAGGCGATTTAACTCAAAAATTCAAAAATTTAATTGATAATAACTAAAAAATGGAAGATACAGCTGTAAAAAAATATACATTCAGAGATTTTCAAAGTGACCAAGAAGTAAGATGGTGTCCAGGGTGTGACGATTATGTTATTTTAAGATCTATGTTAAAAGCCTTACCAGAAATGGGGGTTAAAAAAGAAGACGTGGTATTTATATCGGGTATAGGATGTTCATCTCGTTTTCCTTATTATGTAGATTCATTTGG
>CAZGZH010000165.1:0-4691 GCA_964529645.1 uncultured Flavobacteriaceae bacterium | reverse complement strand
AAAGCTATACCGCTTGACAAACTGAAAGCAAAATATGCGCCTAGCCCATCTGCTTTCACCTCTCTAGATGGTATGAATGTGCATTATCGCGATGAAGGAAATAAGGCTGACACTATTCCAATAGTTTTAATTCACGGCACAAGTTCTAGCCTGCACACCTTTGAAGGGTGGACTTCTAAACTTAAAAAAAGTCATCGTGTTATAAGAATGGATTTACCCGGTTTTGGTTTAACAGGCCCTTTTCCCCATAGAAATTATACCATAGAGCATTATGTAGATTTTATCAATCATTTTTTAGAGGTCAAAGACATTAAACATTGTGTCTTAGCAGGAAACTCTTTGGGTGGCAATATTGCTTGGCGTTTTGCGGTGAAATATTCAAACAAAATTGACAAACTGGTTTTAATTGATGCTTCCGGCTATCCCTTACACTCTAAAAGTGTGCCCATTGCTTTTAGGTTGGCCAAAGTCCCCGTGCTGAATAATATACTGACTTTTATTACCCCGCGATTTATGGCCAAAGCCAGTATTGAAAATGTTTATGCCGATAAAAGTAAGGTTACCGAATCACTTGTTGACAGGTATTTTGAACTGACTTTAAGAAAAGGCAACCGACAAGCCTTGGTAAATCGTATGAAAATGCCGGGAAATACTGATACATTACAAATTAAAAATATCCATAAGCCAACTTTGATACTTTGGGGCGACAAAGACTTTTTAATTCCCCTAGACAATGCACTAAAATTTCATAGAGATTTACCAAATGACACGCTTGTTATACTTAAAAATGCGGGTCATGTGCCTATGGAAGAAAACCCCGATGAAAGTTTAGCAGTTTTTACCGCCTTTTTAAAAGACTAAGTATTACTTAACTAGAATTTGTTTTATTCTTGATACATCTTCTTATAATAATCTTGGTAACTGCCAGAAGTCACATTATTGAGCCATTGGGCGTTTTCTAAATACCAATCAATTGTTTTTGACAGACCTTCTTCAAAAGTGACTGAAGGTTTCCAACCCAAATCTTTATTGAGTTTGGTGGCGTCAATGGCATAGCGGCGGTCATGGCCGGCGCGGTCTTTTACATAAGTTATCAGTTTGGCGGCGGTGCCTTTAGGTTGTTGTAGCTTTTCGTCCATCAACTCACATAAAATTTTGATTAAATCTAAATTTGTCCACTCGTTAAAACCGCCAATATTGTAGGTCTCACCAATTTCTGAACGATGAAAAATAACATCTATCGCTTTGGCGTGATCATCCACAAACAGCCAATCGCGTGTGTATTGTCCATCGCCGTAAACGGGTAAGGCTTTGCCGTTTTGAATGTTGTTGACAAACAACGGAATCAACTTTTCGGGAAACTGGTTTCCGCCATAATTATTAGAACAATTGCTAATTACAAAAGGCATATCATAAGTATTGCCAAAAGAACGTACTAAATGATCTGAAGCTGCTTTTGAGGCGGCGTAAGGCGATTGCGGGTCGTAAGGTGTTGTTTCTACAAACAATCCTGTTTTGCCAAGCGAACCATACACCTCATCGGTAGAAACGTGGTAAAAAAGTTTATCGGTATAATCGTCTTGCCACGTATCGCGAAAAGCATTTAAAAGATTGGCAGTTCCCAACACATTGGTTTCTATAAATGCATTGGGGTCTTTTATAGACCGGTCTACATGACTTTCGGCTGCCAAATGAATAACAGCGTCGAAACGGTGTTCTTTAAACAGTTTATTGATAAAGGAAATGTCTTTTATATCGCCTTTTACAAAAGTGTAGTTGGTTGCGATTTCTACATCTTTAATGTTTTCGAGATTGCCAGCATAAGTCAGAGCATCTAAATTATAAATGTGATAATTTGGGTACTTTTTTACAAATAATCGGACGACATGCGAGCCTATAAAGCCTGCGCCTCCTGTGATTAAAATATTTTTTTTCATTATTAATTTTAGCTTTTGAAATGTTTAATCAATTTAATAAAATTCCAATTAAATTGGAATTTTTTACCATTTTGAGTATCAATTATTCTTGCTTTAACTGCCAATTCCAAGCCGATTGTAAGGCCTCTTCTAAACTTTTTTCGGCACGCCAGCCCAAAACTTTATTGGCTTTGGTAGTATCGGCATAAGCAGCGGTGATATCACCTGCTCTACGCCCCACAATTTTATAATTTAATTTTAAATTGTTTACTTTTTCAAAAGCTTTTATCACCTCTAAAACCGAACTCCCTTTGCCTGTACCGACATTAAAAAACTCTAAAGCTGTTTCTTGTTTGTTTTCAAGTAATCGTGCTACCGCTTTTACATGCGCTTTGGCTAAATCGACCACATGAATATAATCGCGGACTGCTGTACCGTCGTCTGTTGGATAATCATCACCAAATATGCTTAATTCCTTACGGATACCAGCGGCAGTTTGTGTGACAAACGGAATTAAATTCTGTGGTACGCCCAAGGGTAACTCGCCTATCAAAGCACTTTTATGCGCACCAATCGGATTAAAATAACGCAAGGCAATGGCTTTTAAATCGCTTGCTTTTGAGGTGTCGAATAAAATTTCTTCACCTATTTGTTTGGTATTGCCATACGGCGACTCGGCTGGTTTAATTGGCGCTTTTTCTGTAATCGGCAAGCTATCGGCTTGACCATACACCGTACACGATGAGCTAAAAATGATATTTGTGCAATTGTTTTCGAGCATCACCTGTAACAAATTGACCAAACTCGACAAATTATTTTGGTAATATAACAAAGGCTTTTCAACGCTTTCGCCAACTGCTTTTGAGGCAGCAAAATGAATCACACCCTCAATTTTATGATTTTTAAAAACCGCAGGAATACTAGACTTGTCCTTTAAATCGATGTTGTAATAAGTAGGTTTGATGCCTGTAATTGCTGTTATACCATCTAAAACCGACAAGCGGGTATTTGATAAATCATCAATTATAAGCACCTCAAAACCCTGCGCTTGCAAAGCTACAACGGTATGCGAGCCAATGTAACCTAAGCCGCCTGTAACTAAAATGGTATGTTTTTTATTTTGAGACAAATTCAATAACTTTTTGGGTGATAAATGTCAGCTGTTCCTCATCAAATTCGGTATGCATAGGCAGCGATAAAACTTGTTCTGCTAATTGGTTGGTGACTTTAAAATCAGCTTCATTATAACGCGCATCAGCATAAGCCTTTTGTAAATGTAAAGGCACCGGATAGTAAATAGCACAAGGAATACCCGCCTCTAATAAAAATTGATGCAAGTCATTGCGATTTACATCGTGAATTTTTAAAGTGTATTGATGAAAAACATGTGTTGTAAAATTGCTTATTACAGGCGTTTCAATCTGATTGTGATTTTTAAAAGCGTCATTGTAAAATTCGGCTGCTTTTAATCGGGCTTTACAATAGTCATCCAAGTGTGGTAATTTTACATTTAATACAGCTGCTTGAAGGCTGTCTAAACGCGAATTAACCCCTACAACATCGTGGAAATACCGGCGGTACATCCCATGATTAACTATGCCTACCAAAATATTAGCCAAGTCATCATCGTTAGTGAAAATAGCACCGCCATCGCCGAAACATCCTAAATTTTTAGAGGGAAAAAATGAAGTTGTGCCTACATTGCCTATTGTTCCAGCTTTTTTAACTGTACCATCGGCAAAAGTATAGTCGGCACCAATGGCTTGGGCCGTATCTTCAATAACGTATAAATTATGAGCTTTAGCCACTTCTAAAACGGCTTCCATATTAGCACATTGTCCAAATAAATGCACAGGTACAATGGCTTTTGTTTTAGGCGTAATGGCTTTTTTCAAGGCCGCAATATCCATATTAAAAGTATCGGCTTCTACATCCACCAAAACAGGCGTTAATTTTAAAAGCGCAATGACTTCTACAGTGGCAGCAAAGGTAAAATCGGCTGTAATTACTTCATCGCCTTGCTCTAAACCCAATCCCATCATAGCAATTTGTAACGCGTCGGTACCATTGGCACAAGGTATGACGTGCTTTACACCTAAATAAGCTTCTAAATGGGTCTGAAATTCTTTAACAATTGGGCCATTTATATAAGCCGAAGTATCTAAAACACCCTGTATGGCTTGGTCTATTTGGGGTTTTATTTTTTGATATTGACTTTGTAAGTCAACCATTTGTAGTTTTTTCATACCTTCTTTTTATAAAGACACAAATCTAGTAAATATTTGGGTGAAACAGGCTTAAAACCGTAAATTAGCAAGCTATTATGAACCTACTTTATAATATTTTTGTTTACATGGCTATTGGTGGCGTTAGGTTATTGGCTTTATTCAATAACAAGCTCAATCTTTTTGTAAAAGGACGCCAGAATATTTTTAAAGATTTAGCGACGCATTTACCTGATAAAGATGATGTTATCTGGTTTCACAGTGCCTCATTGGGCGAGTTTGAACAAGGTATTCCCATTATCGAAAAGCTGAAGGGCGCTTATCCAAACTATAAAATTTTAGTCACTTTTTTTTCACCTTCAGGCTATGAGGTGCGTAAAAATTATCCTTTAGCCGATTGTGTGACTTACTTACCCTTTGATACTTATAAAAATGCTAAAAATTTCGTCTCACTTGTAAACCCAAAACTAGCTGTTTTTATTAAATATGAATTTTGGCCTAATTTTTTAAGGGTTTTAAAACAAAAAAATATACCCACAATTTTGGTGTC
>CAZGZH010000164.1:0-4699 GCA_964529645.1 uncultured Flavobacteriaceae bacterium | reverse complement strand
GTTTTTCTTTTATTTGTAACGATTTAAGTCATCTTTCTGATTACGTCAAACAAATAGATACCGCAACGTATAAAATTTTAAAAAAAGCGCTACCAGGTGCTTACACTTTTGTATTGAATGGAAATTCTAAATTACCCAAGCACTTTAAAAAGAAAAAGACTGTTGGCATAAGAGTCCCTGATAATAATATAATCAGAAAAATAGTAGAAACTTTAGGAAATCCCATTGTATCAACATCAATTTACGACGAGGACGAAATACTCGAATACACAACAGATCCCGAATTAATTTTTGAGAAGTGGCGTAATTTAGTAGATATTGTTATAGATGGCGGCTATGGCGATAACGACCCTTCTACAATTATAGATCTTACTACAGAACCTTATACCGTTTTACGTGAAGGAAAAGGTACTTTAGATTTGTTTAGCCTTTAGAGAGTTCGTTATAGTTTTGTTTTAATCTTTTTAATAAAAGACCGTAAACAACACGGTAAAACAATAGCAACAATCCTACTATTACAGCAACAATTAAAGTAGCTATTATAACAGCTACAATAAGAGCTGTATTTGTACTTATTTGTGTTTGAGAGGCATTTAATTTAGAAATAAAATCATCATTCGAAAAAATGTAGTACAATACTACAGCAAAACTAAAAATAAGCATCCCAATATTGTACATTACATAATTATAAACAGTTTTGCGTGTTCTTAAGATGTCTTTCATTAATTTTTGAGTAGTACTTGCTACAGTTATACTGCGGTAATTTTTATAAAAGAAAATAATGAATATTAAAATTATTATATAATTTATAATATTTAATACATATATAAAATTGTAAAGTCCTAATGCTTTTAATTCGCCCCAATCTGTATCAATACAGAATGATAGAAGCGTCCAAAAACAAAATTCTAAGATGCTTATATAAAATATCCATTTTACAATAGAAGTCGATTTTTTATGCAACATTTTCTGAATATCGTCATAACTATATTGTAAGTTATTATTTTTCTGATCTTTCCAAACCTCTTTTAATTTGTCTAAATTTTCCATAATATCAGGGGTTTAATAGTGCTTTTAATTTTGTTTTAGTACGGTTCATCTTAACGCGTGCATTTACTTCAGATATACCCAATGTTTCAGATATTTCTTTATAAGATTTATCTTCTAAGTATAGCAAGCACAAGGCTTTTTCTATGTCAGATAATTGTCGTATTGCTTTATAAAGTAAAGCCAGTTGTTGGTCTTTAGTAGGGTCGTAATCTTTAAATTCTAACTCTTTTAAATTGTCGTACATCTCTGATGTAGCAATTTGACGTTTAGATTTTCGGTACAACGAAATAGCTGTATTTAAAGCGACTCTGTACATCCAAGTGCTAAATTTTGAGTCGCCTCTAAATTTTGGATAAGCGCGCCACAATTGTATTGTTATCTCTTGAAATAAATCTTTATGAGCACTATCAGACCTTGTATAGGCCCGACAAACTTTATGGATTATATTCTGATTTTTTTCTAAATCTTGAGTAAAACGATGTTTTAAATCTTCAGTCACAGTTTAAGTTAGTTATACAATAAGTAGCTTTGGTTAGTGTTATGTTACAGAAAAAATTAAATTCTGCGTTAAATTTATACTATTTATAACGTTAAATAACAGTTCGTCTTTAAAAATTAACAGTTGGGTTATTAAAAATTGCCAACAATTTATATTAAGAGCACTTTTGCTGTGAATTAAAAAATATGTTTAACTTTAAAAATAAAAAATTATGATCAGATTTGTTTTAGTTATTTGCTTTTATTTATTGACACTGATAGGATTCAGTCAAAATAAAACACAATCTTATAAGCTTACCGTATCTGCAACAAACGCTATTAGCGACAAAGGAAAAGTCTATTTTGCTCTTTACGACTCTAAAGAACATTTTATAAACAAGCAAGCTATTGCAAGGGCAGAGGGTATTTTAACAGATGGCGTAAGCACAGTGTCTTTTAAAGATGTAAAGCCAGGCGTTTATGCTATTGTGTGTTTTCACGATGCCAATAATAACGGTAAAATGGATTTTCAAGATAATGGCATGCCCTTAGAAGATTACGGAATGACTAATAATATTGTAAGCTTTGGACCACCCCTTTTTAATGATGGAAAATTTGAAGTTTCTAATAAGGATTTGAGTTTCGAAATTAAATTTTAAATAATTTTATACTAGAAAGATGACTAAATATTTTGTAAATTTTTTTAAATACACCTTACTGATAAGTTTTATTATTTACTTTCTTGACCAAGGCATTGATTGGATAGATGGTGGAAAAATAGGAAACTTTACAGAAGAGTTTAAAAAATTTGCGGCCTACTTTTTATATGGTTTTATTATTGGTGGCGCGAATATATATTTAGTGGCCTATTTAGATAAGCGCTATAGCTGGAAAGAAGAAACTAAAAAACGACTTATAATTGGTTTGATTGGCGCCATAATTGTATCGCTAATAGCTATTGTTGTAGCAAGTTTAGTTCTTACGCTCGTTAATGGTCATGACTTGGCTTATTTTATGGCAAATCAAAAAGCCATTCATTATTTTTACTCTCTATTAATTACTTTAATAATAGTCCTCTTTTTTCACGCATTATATTTTTACAAAGCTTTATCTGATAAAAAAATATCTGAATCGGAATTTGTAGCCAAGCACGAATCGGCTAAGTACGAATCGCTTAAAAGCCAATTAGACCCTCATTTTTTATTTAACAGTCTAAATGTATTGACGTCTTTAATTGGCGAAAATCCAGCTAAGGCCGAACGCTTTACAACAAAATTATCTAAAGTATACCGTTATGTTTTAGAACAAAAAGATAAAGATTTAATTCCGTTACAAGAAGAGCTCGATTTTGCCAATACTTATATGGAATTGCTAAAAATGCGTTTTGAGGAGTCTGTCACTTTTGAATTACCAAAATCAGACCTAGATCCTAATTTAAAAATTGTGCCGCTATCGTTACAGATATTGCTAGAAAATGCCGTTAAGCACAATGTTATAAACAAGGAAAATCCACTTGTTATACGTATTTATTTAAAAGGCGATTGTTTATGTGTAGAAAATAAACTACACTTAAAATCGATACTCAAAAAGAGTACACATGTAGGGTTAAAAAATATTGAAGAGCGCTATGCATTAATTACAAAAAGAAAAATAAAGATTATTAAAAACGAAGACAAATTTCAAGTTAATTTGCCTTTACTTACACAAAAAATTAAGAACATGAAAACATCAAATACAAGTCAAATTAATAAATATTTAAAAGCAGTTGAGCGTGTAAAAGAAATCAAATCATTTTATGCAAGCTTAATAGCTTATTGCATAGTTATGCCTTTTTTAATATTTATTTATTATAGATATACACCCTATACTATTCAATGGTTTTGGTTTCCCATGCTTGGATGGGGGATTGGTTTAACTTTTCAAGCATTTAAAGCTTTTAATTATTATCCTATTTTGGGTAGCGATTGGGAAGATCGCAAGATTAAAGAATTTATTAATGAAGACGATAAACAATATTGGCAATAATTAAAACGTCACTTATACTTAAAGTGACTAACTAAAACATACACAAAATGAAAACATATTATACAGAAGAAGAAAAATTTATACGCGCCAAGAAAAGAGTTGATGAATTAAAAGGATTTTATTCAAATTTAATATCCTATTGCTTAGTCATACCTTTTTTAATAGTCATCAATTTGATGACGTCACCAAGTTATCATTGGTTTTGGTTTCCGATGTTAGGTTGGGGAATAGGCATTTGTTTTCACGCTTTTGGAATATTTGGCTATAAAATAGGCTTAGGAAAAGAGTGGGAAGCGCGTAAAATTAGAGAATTAATGGACAATGATAACAGTACTAAATTTTAGAAAAGATGGAAGATAAATATACAGAAGAGCAAAAATATATTCGGGCTAAAAATAGGGTAAAATCAATCAAAGGGTTTTATGTTCACTTATCAGTTTATCTCATTGTAAACTTGTTTCTTGTTATGTCAAGTGCCGTGGCAGATGGTGACTGGGGGGCATTCTGGGAATGGCAATCTTACAATACGGCTTTCTTTTGGGGGATAGGTTTGGCTTTTCATGCCTTTAAAGTCTTTGGTTTATTTGGTATATTAGGCCACAATTGGGAAGCGCGTAAAATTAAAGAATTAATGGATAAAGACAAAACAGATTCATGGCAATAAGGGCTGTTATAATAGAAGATGAGCAACCTGCTGCAAGACGCTTAAAACGTATGTTAGAAGCTTCTCAGTTAGATGTCGTTTGTCTTTTACATTCTGTAAAAGAAGCTATTAATTGGTTTAATTCTAACGAGCATCCAGATATTGTGTTTTTAGATATTCAGTTATCCGATGGGCTTTCGTTCGAAATTTTAGATTGTGTTAAAATTAAAAGTGATATTATTTTTACAACGGCTTATGATGAGTACGCCCTTAAAGCTTTTAAATTTAACAGTATAGATTACCTTTTAAAACCCATTGACGACGAGGAACTGGCTCATGCATTATCGCAATACAAAGAAAAACAAAAGGAGGCTTCTCAAAATGTTTTACTCGATTTTGAATCTTTAAAAAAGGCATTGGTAAGTCCCGATGAAATAAAATACAAAGAACGCTTTACGGTGCAAGTAGGACAGCACTTAAAAGTTATTAATGTGGCTGATATTG
>CAZGZH010000163.1:0-4703 GCA_964529645.1 uncultured Flavobacteriaceae bacterium | reverse complement strand
AAATGATATGCTTGAAGCCATTATTGCAATGCCCGACCAACTTTTTTATAACACAGGTATAGCAACTTATGTTTGGATTGTAAACAATAAAAAAAGCACAGAACGAAAAGGCAAAATCCAACTGATTAATGCCACAGGGCAAAAAGATGATGAACTTTTGGAACAGGGTAAAATCGGGTTCAACCGTTTTTATGAAAAGATGGCAAAAAGCCTCGGAAACAAACGTAAGAAAATCATTGAAAACGGAGATGAAAAAGGAATTGGTTTTATAACAAAACTTTATGGCGATTTTGAAGAAAATGAATTTGTGAAAATTTATCCAAATGAATTTTTTGCCTACCACCGAATTACGGTTGAAGAACCATTGTTAATGGATAATGAAAAATTAAAAATTAAAAATGGAGAATGGAAAATTGATAATGGTTCGTTGATAATGGATAACGGTAAAAATAAAAAAATAAAAGCGGATTCTAAAAAAAGAGATTATGAAAATATTCCTTTTTTAAAACTGGACGAAAACAAAAAACTCGTTCCACAAACCATTGAAGAATATTTTGACCGTGAAGTGAAACCAAACTTGCCAGATTCTTGGATTGATGAAAGCAAAACCAAAGTCGGTTACGAAATAAACTTTACTAAATATTTCTACGAGTTCAAACCTTTACGCTCGTTATCGGAGATTAAAAACGATATTCTGAAATTAGAAGAAACCACTATTGAACTTGAAAAAAAGGTATTGGACTAATGGAAAAATTAAAATACATAGTTTCCGTTCAAAAAGGGAAAGTGCCAAAGAAAATGAGTTTAACAGATACTGGTAACCTACCAATTTATTTAGCAATGGATTATTTGCGCAATGAGCCAAAGCATATTTCTTTTGTTCCTGACTTTGATAAATGTGTCTTAGTAGATAATAATGAAATTCTCTTGCTTTGGGATGGTTCAAATGCAGGTGAATTTATGTGGTCAAAACAAGGAGTTCTTTCTTCCACAATGGCAGTGATAAACACTAAAACAGATATTAACAAATCTTTTTTGTTTTATCAATTTAAAGAATTTGAAAGGTATTTAAAAGACATTACAGTTGGTATGGGAATTCCTCACGTAAACCCACAAGAATTTTTTAACCATTCGTTTTATATTCCTGCACCAGAAGAACAAACCGCCATAGCCAACTATCTCGACAAAAAAACAGCAGAAATAGACGAACTCATTTCACAAAAAGAACAACTACTCGAACTCTACGAAGAAGAAAAAACAGCCATAATAAACCAAGCAGTTACAAAAGGTGTAAACCCAGTTGTAAAACTTAAAGACAGTGACATTGACTGGCTGGGCGAAATTCCTGAACATTGGGAAGTGAAGAAATTGAAGTATTTAGCAAATGCAAACCCAAGCAATATTGACAAAAAAAGCAAAGACGGAGAAGATAAAGTATTGCTATGTAATTATGTTGACGTTTATAAAAATGACTTTATCAATAGTGAGTTAGACTTTATGAAAGCAACTGCATCAGAAAGTCAGATTGAAAAGTTTATCCTTGAAAAAGGAGATGTTATTGCAACGAAAGATTCTGAAACACCTGATGATATTGGGAATCCTGCACTTGTTATTGAAGACTTTGAAAATGTTGTGTGTGGTTATCATTTAACTCACATTAAACCAATAAATATAAATGGTGATTTTTTATTTAGATTTATCCAAACCCAATTTATAAAATCATATTTTGAAGTTTCAGCCAATGGAGTTACAAGATATGGTTTAGGCGTAGATAAATTTAATTCGGCACTTATTCTTTGTCCACCAGAAGAAGAACAAATTGCCATAGTTCAATTCATAGAAACTGAAATATCCCAAATAAATACCAAAGCAGAAAAAACAAAAAAGTTAATTGAGTTGCTTGGCGAGTATAAACAGTCGCTTATTTCAGAAGTAGTAACGGGTAAAATTAAAGTGTCTTGAACTATGATTGAGAATGATAACTTTGAATACTATGATTAAAAAAGAGTATAAATATTCTGAATTGACAGGGAGAATAATTGGGGCAGCAATGGAAGTCCATAAATATCTTGGGAACGGATTTCAGGAAGTTATTTATCAAAGAGCATTGTCCATCGAATTAAATATGAATAACTTGAAACATGAAAGAGAAAAAGAAATGCCTTTGAGTTACAAAGGATATGATATTGGCAAAAGAAGAGTGGATTTTTTTATTGAAGGAAAAATAATGTTAGAGATAAAAGCAGTAAAACAATTGGAAGATGTTCATCTGGCACAAGCGATTAACTATCTTGAAGCCTATAATATGGAAATTGGTTTATTAATAAATTTTGGCTCAACAAGTTTACAATTTAAGCGAGTGATGAAACCCAAAAATCAAAGTCCATCACAAAATCAAATAAAATCATAGTTCAAGACAATTTTTATGGCAAATATAACAACCGAAAATACATTTGAAACTGCTATTGTTCAATCATTAATTGAAAATGGCGGATACACAAAAGGCAACGCACCTGATTACAGTCCTGAATTGGGATTGTTTAAATACGAAATATTAAAGTTTTTACAAGAAAGTCAACCAAAGAACTGGAAGAAAATTTCAGCAATTCACGGTGATAATGTTGATAACAGAATTATCCAACGCATTTATAAAGAAATGGATTTGAGGGGCAGCCTCGATGTTATTCGTAACGGTTTTGTTGATTATGGCGTTCGTTTCAAATTGGCTTTCTTCAAACCTGAAACAGGATTAAATCCCGAAACACAAGAACTTTACGATAAGAACCAATTAAAAATAATCCGTCAGGTTTATTACACTAACAAAAATAAAAACTCTGTTGATTTAGTGCTTTCATTAAATGGTGTTCCTATTGCCACAATTGAACTTAAAAATCATTTTACTGGTCAGAGCACCGAAAATGCAAAAAAGCAATATGCAACTACAAGAGATAACAGAGAATTGCTATTTGCTTTTAAAAAGCGTTCGTTAGTTCATTTTGCTGTGGATGATGAAGAAGTTTTTATGGCAACTAAATTGGATGGCAAAAAAACATATTGGCTTCCATTCAACAAAGGGAATAATAAAGGGAAAGGCAATCCACTAAATCCAAACGGCTACAAAACCGATTATTTGTGGAATGAAATATTAGCAAAAGATAGTTGGCTTGATATTATTCAGCGATTTATCCACTTACAAATTGAAGAAATAGATGTAAAGACGCACGGCAGTGCGTCTCAATCATATAAAAAGGAAAAAATGATTTTTCCTCGTTTTCATCAATTAGATGTTGTCAGAAAAATGACAACCGATGCAAAAGAAACAGGAGCAGGAAAAAATTATTTGGTTCAGCATTCGGCAGGTTCGGGTAAAAGTAATTCTATTGCTTGGTTGGCTTATCGCTTATCAAGTTTGCATAATAATAAAGATGCACGAGTTTTTGACAGCGTAATTGTAGTAACAGACCGCAGAGTTTTAGACCAACAATTACAAAATACTATCTACCAATTTGAACACAAAACAGGAGTTGTTCAGAAGATAGATAAAGACAGCACACAACTTGCTAATGCCATAAATTCAGGTTCACATATTATCATAACAACCCTGCAAAAATTTCCTTTTGTTCTTGACAAGGTAGGCGAAATCCCTGATAGAAAATATGCTGTAATTATTGATGAAGCCCATAGTTCGCAAGGTGGTGAAGCCCATAAAAAAATGAAAGCAGTATTAGCTTCAAATGGAGATGATACAGAAAATGGTGAAAATGATGATTTCACAGCCGAAGATTTTATAAGAGAACAAATTGAAAAATCAGCCGAAGCAAGGGGGCAACAAAATAATATTTCATTTTTTGCATTTACGGCAACACCAAAATATAAGACCCTTGCAATTTTTGGAGAAAAGGATGCAGATGATAAACCGCAACCGTTTCATTTATATTCGATGCGTCAGGCAATTGAAGAAGGTTTTATTCTTGATGTATTGGCAAATTATACAAACTACGAGTTGTATTTTAAACTTTCAAAAGCTATTGAAGAAGACCCTGCATTAAATAAAAAGAAAGCAGCAAGGGCAATAGGGCGTTTTGTAAACTTTCACCCCCATAATTTGGCTCAAAAAACAGAAATTGTAATTGAGCATTTCAGACAAGTGGTTGCCAAAAAGATTGGAGGTAGAGCAAAGGCAATGTTTGTTACTTCTTCTCGCAAACTTGCAAAAAGATATTTTGAAGAGTTTAACAAATACATCAAAGAAAACGGATATTCAAACGAATTAAAAATATTAGTCGCTTTTTCGGGAAAAGTAATTGATGATAATTTTCCTGACGGAGTTTCAGAACCCCAGTTAACAGGTTATGGAGAAAAAGAATTACCAAAAGCATTCAACGAGAATGAATATCGTATTTTAATTGTTGCAGACAAATATCAAACAGGATTTGACCAACCGATGTTGCATACAATGTATGTTGACAAAAAACTATCAGGAGTTAAAGCGGTTCAAACGCTTTCAAGATTAAACAGAACAGCACCAGGCAAGGAAGACACGTTTGTTTTAGACTTTGTGAATGACCGAGAAACAATTTTTGAATCATTCCAACCCTATTATGAAAAAACAATGGTTGCCGAAGAACCAGAGATAAATCACCTATTCGACTTAAAAGGAAAACTGGGCGAGAAACAAATATTTTGGCAATCGGAAATTGATG
>CAZGZH010000162.1:0-4713 GCA_964529645.1 uncultured Flavobacteriaceae bacterium | reverse complement strand
GGGGCCAGCGCCGCCAAAGGAATGGCTGCCGCTAATTACGTACATGGACGTTATTCGGCTGCTTTAGCACAAATAAGTCAACGATTGCAACGTGCCTACGAGCAGGGAATTAAAAACCCGGAAAGGTTGTTGGATTCTTCGCCGGAGTTAATGTTAATTGATGTACGGATTCAAGAATTACTACAATCTCGAGCTCGGCTCGCTAACGCAGAGGCGTTAAAACAAGTACCTCCCGATGCTTACCCCACAGAAACTGAAATAGAAGTTCATCGAGATACGGTTCGCGCAGAATTTTTAGCTAGACCGGACGAAGATTTAGATACTTTAATTAGTCAACGATTACAAGTATTACGTGTGGAACTCAAACGCCGACAAATTGACAGTCAAGTAATTACTACTCAGGAAGCATTGATTTTAATTGCAACTTTAGCACAAATGATGCAAACAACAGTACTGGAGGTTTTAGGCGATCAACGAGATCGAGCTCGTGAACTAATTCAACTAATGGGTCGACGCACTGAACGACTAGTTAGTGTGGGATTTGTAGGCCCAGAGGAGAAAAAGGAAACCCAATTCGCGTCTGTAGACACGGCAGGCGTGTGAGCTCCTTGAGTGGGCGGTTTCATTTGCCGCCCACTTTTTAATAGTTAATGGTTTGAATAGAAAATGAGATCACTTACGGTTAATGCACAAATTATACAGGCTTTTGCTACAAGGATGAAGAACTTTGATCCGATAGATGTGTTGTATGATGAGTTACCTTGGTCTGAGTGGTTGTCGTTAATGTTTGCGCGACGATTAAACGCGCCGTTTTCTTCTTTCCATAAACATTTTTGGGAGTGGTTGTGGTCTATTGATGAAAAAACACAGCCGCGACCCTATGTTGGAGTTTGGAGTCGTGGGGCTGCAAAAACTTCTTCTGTAGAGATGGCGATTCTGGCATTGGGTGCTCGACGAAAACGTCGTTACGGCGTATACGTTCGAGAAACACAAGATCAAGCAGACGGTGTTATTCAAAATATCGGTACTCTTTTAGAGCAGCCTTCTTTTGAAAAGTTTTATCCAGACTTAGCTTCACGACGAGTAAATAAATATGGACATAGTCGCGGCTGGCGTCGTAATCGGTTAAGTACTGCCGATGGTTTTACAGTAGACGGTATTGGTTTAGACACGGCGGCTCGCGGAGCAAAGTTTGACGATGTGCGGCCAGACATTTTAATTTTTGACGATATTGACAATAAACTAGATACTTTTGCCACTACAGCTAAAAAGAAAGAAATTTTAACAAAGTCATTGTTACCTTTGGGTTCTGCACGTACAGTTGTTATTGCTGTTCAAAATTTAATTATTGCTGATGGCCTTTTTGCGCAACTGGTAGATGGCCGTGCCGATTTTTTATCTCGACGTATTGTGAGCGGTCCAATACCGGCTATTCGAAATTTTACTTACAAGCAACAAGATCGACGTTATATTATTACCGGTGGCGAAGCAACTTGGCAAGGTCAAGATTTGAAAGCTTGTCAGCAAATGATTGATACTTACGGTATTTCTGCTTTTTTAAGTGAATGTCAACATCAAACTCAACAAACAAACACTCTTTACGGTCGTTATCAATTTATAACTTGTACACCGCAAGAAGTACCAGAATTAGTGTACACAGCTGTTTGGGTTGATCCGGCTGTTACAGCTACAGATCATTCTAGCAGTCAGGGTATTCAAATTGACGGTATTGACGTTAACGGCACTGTTTATCGATTGTGGTCTTGGGAGTCTATCGCCACACCACAAGAATGTATGCGTGAAGCGTTATTACAAGCTTATCGTTTTCATGCAGATACTTTGGGTGTAGAAACTGATCAAGGCGGTTTAACATGGCGTAGTGTTTTTAATGAGTCTTGGCGTGTTTTAACACAAACGGGGCAGATTCCTGCTTCTGCAGTGTTGCCGCATTTTGCTTCACGAAAAGCGGGCGCAGGACACGGACCTAAAATACATCGACAACAACTTATGTTAGCAGACTATGAAACAGGTCGAATTATTCATGTACAAGGGTCAAATCAAGTTTTAGAAGCCGCTTTAAAAAGAGTGCCGCGTAAACCACAAGATTTGGCTGATGCTGCTTATTGGTCTTGGTTTGACGTAACTCGAATACGGCGTCAAGGAAATCGAGTTATGTCGTTAGCTGATTTTATAAAGCACACCAATAAAATAAAAACACAGGTGAATTGATTTTATGACTAAACATCAGCCTACTTTAAAAAATATAGCCACGCAATCAGTGCAAGCAGAAAGTCGAGAAGCTACTGCTAATATGAGGGGGGCGCCCACTCGTATTTTACCGTTTATTCAAATGGCTCGAGCCGGTAACGGCGGCTTTGTGAATCCTTGGTGGTCGCCAAAACGTGATATTGATCTTTTAAATTTTGTACATCAGGTAGATCAATTAAAAGGAGCTATTGCTAAAACAGTATTACGATTGTCAGCGATTAAACCACACATCGAGCCTCGTGATGAAAATAATCCGGATCAAATTGCTTTGGCTTCTTTTTATAGCACTCAATTAGAGTTGTTTGAATGGGGCCAGGGTTTTCAAACTTGGATTTCAAAATGGTTATGGAGCCGATTTACACAGGACAACGGTGCTTTTGCAGAGATTTTAGGTGGTGGTGATCCTTTAGGACCAATTGTTGGTCCGGCGCGAGGTGTAGTTAGTTTAGACTCTCAACAATGTTTGCGTACTGGTGATTTAGAGTATCCAGTTACTTTTACTGATTTACAAGGGCGTCAACATTCTTTACACCGTTCACGTGTAATTTTTTCGGCAGAAATGCCGCAACCACAAGCTGATATGTTTGGTGTAGGTTTGTGTTGGGTATCTCGAGCTTTAGATGTGGCCCAGCATTTATTAGATATCGCTGTTTATAAACAAGAAAAACTAGGTAGTCGACCTATTCGGCAATTATTGATTGGTCAGGGTTTAACAGCTGAAGAAATTTGGACAGCTATTGCTGATGCAAACATAACTATGGATACACAGGGATTAGCACGTTTTGCTAAAAGTGTGGTTGTGGGTTCTGAATATGATCAAAGTGTAGATATTTTAATTAAAGACTTAGCTTCGTTGCCGGATGGTTTTGACGAACGTACCAGCGTGGAGTTGGGTATGTTTACAATTGCATTAGCTGGTGGTATACCGCCTCGTGATTTGTGGCCTGCTACTACAGCCGGAGCTACACGAGCTGATGCTACTTTTCAACATTTGGGTGGAGGTGCAACCTATGAAGCTATTTTAGATAATGTTGCTTTTTTGTTGGGCGGTTCGCAGGACGGTGCTTATCAAATAATGGGACGTTTTTTACCTCCTTCTTTGAAATTAACCTTTGATGTGGTTGACGATCAACAAGATAAAATGCAAGCGGAAATTCGAGAACGACGAGCTCGAGCTCGTGCCGCAGATTTAAAACAACGAGTTATTTCTATTCGAGTAGCTCGTCAACAAGCTTTAAAAGCTGGTGACCTTACTTACGCACAGTTTGAACAGCTTGAGCTACAAGACGGCAGACTCGCAGACGGTACCAGCGTGTTAACTTTATTTGTTGATCCGGATTACCAATCTTTATTTAATTTAACAATTTCTCCAGGATTGTTGCACGGTTGGCAACCTCAAGAATTTGAAACTTCACGTGAACTTTTCGCAATTCGTATTTTAGAGCTGCAAGCAGCTGTGCGTCAATCAAAAAATACACAGCAACGACGAAAGTTTTTACAAGCGGTGTATGCGATCAAAGAACTACAACGAAAGTATTTATCGCCGCAGGAGAAACAAAATGCAGATCTTGATTTACGCCTTTGGGCCCAAAGCAATACGCGCCGGAGCGATCCGCCTACAGATCCTCAACGCATTGCGGCGCGAGGCGACGGTAGTTCGTTCCGACCTGCGCAAAACGGTAACCACTTGGACAACCCCGCCGCAGTTCAAATCGGCGATACACCTCACTAGTACTGAGGCTTCCATTGATGTGGCGCCAGTTGGACCGTCTGCTGAATTGTGGCTTATGTTGAACAAAGGTACTTCTGCACATGTAATTCGACCGCGAAATCGACGACGATTACGTATGCAGGTGGGCGGTTTTCAATCAAAAACAAAAGTACGTTGGCTGGGTAGCGGTGGCGGGCGCGCAGGAGAAGAAGTCGTGTACACTTCAATAGCTATGCATCCAGGAACAGAGGGACGTCAGTGGTTAACTACAGCTCGTAATAAAAACGAATCGCATTTTCAAAAAGCAATGGAAACTGCTTTAATAAAAGGAGCTGCTACTACTTTTGTGCCTTAGGTTAAGGAGTAAAATATATGAAGTTTTTGCAAGCATTAAAAAATATTTTTCAAAATGAAGCTAAAATCCCTGTTTCTTTTTGGGTAACCAAACAATTGGGTCCAGATGGACAAGATTCTTGGCGGTGGGCCGCGTTTTATAGTAATAATTATGCAGATCGTGAAACTCCTCCTGAAATTCTTTCAACTAAAAGCCAACAACGTTTTGTAAATCTGGTACGTTTAGGTGTATATGCTTATCCAGAGGTTTGGATCGCGCATATTCCTAATACTGCCTGGGGTCGTGCAGATTTTGTTGCTTTCGATAAAGAAACCGGAATGGCTTTTGCAACTGGTTATGTGTATCCGGGTTTTGAGTTTGTAGCCCGTGCAATACAACA
>CAZGZH010000161.1:0-4735 GCA_964529645.1 uncultured Flavobacteriaceae bacterium | reverse complement strand
TGGGGTTGTTGTCCCTATAACGGCTGGTCGCGATAAATCTATTAAACTGATAAAAGATGCTAATAAAGGCAATAAGACAATTGGTGTTGTTGCTCAGAAAAACGAAAATATAGAAAATCCTACTTTAAATGACTTACATACTATAGGAACTGTAGCCCGTATTTTAAAAGTCCTTAAAATGCCCGATGGTAACACTATGGTCGTCATTCAAGGTAAAAAACGTTTTGAAATAGATCAAATTACTGAAGAAGAACCTTATTTAAAAGCTAAGGTTAGAGAATTCCACGAGGTAAAACCCGCAATTAAGGACTCTGAATTTATTGCTATAATAGATTCTGTAAAAGAGTTGGCTTTAAAAATTATTAAAGAAAATCCGAATTTACCATCAGAAGCCTCGTTTGCTATAAAAAACATTCAAAGTAATGCCTTTTTAATCAATTTCATATCTTCTAATATGAATTTAGGCGTGGCAGAAAAACAAGAGCTTTTAAAAATTAGCGATTTAAAAGAACGTGCTTTATTAATGTTAAAAAAGATGGATAAAGAGTTACAAAAACTCGAAATCCGAAATAATATTCACTCTAAAGTTCGCGAAGATATGGATCAACAACAACGCGAATTTTATTTACATCAGCAACTTAAAACAATACAAGAAGAATTAGGCGGCGTTTCGTACGATGAAGAAATTGAGGATATGCGAGCCAAATCTAAGACTAAAAAATGGCCCAAAGAGGTAAAGGAAACATTTGATAAAGAGCTCGGTAGATTGCAACGTATGAATCCACAAGTTGCCGATTACGGTATTCAACGTAACTATCTCGATTTACTTTTAGAATTACCTTGGCAAGAATACACCAAAGATAAATTCGATTTAAAACGTGCACAACGTATTTTGAATCGCGATCATTTTGGTCTTGAAAAAGTAAAAGAACGCATCATAGAATATTTGGCCGTTCTCAAATTAAAAGGCGATATGAAATCGCCCATACTCTGCTTATACGGCCCTCCTGGTGTGGGTAAAACGTCATTGGGTAAATCTATAGCCGAATCTATTGGCCGCAAATATGTGCGCATGTCTTTAGGTGGCTTACGCGATGAAGCCGAAATTCGGGGGCACAGAAAAACATATATCGGCGCTATGCCAGGTCGCATTGTTCAAAATATTAAAAAAGCCGGTGCTTCAAACCCTGTATTTGTTTTAGACGAAATTGACAAATTAGTATCAAGTCATAATGGTGATCCGTCTTCGGCGATGTTAGAAGTTTTAGATCCAGAGCAAAATACCGAATTCTACGATAATTTCTTAGAAATGGGCTATGATTTGTCTCATGTCCTTTTTATAGCTACTGCCAATAATTTAGCGACTATTCCTTGGGCACTAAGAGATCGTATGGAATTGATAAACGTGTCTGGATACACACTTGAAGAGAAAGTTCAAATAGCTAAAAAGCACCTTATTAACAAGCAGTTAAAAGCTCATGGCTTGACCAAAAAAGACATTCAGTTTGGTAAAAAACAACTCGAAAAAATTATTGAAGGTTATACCCGTGAATCAGGGGTACGCGGTTTAGAAAAAATGATTGCGAAAGTGATTCGTTTTGCTGCTAAAAATATCGCTATGGAAATTGAATATGACACCAATATTTCTGTAGAAACCATTGAAAAAATATTAGGTGTTTCTCATTTAGAACGCGATAAATACGAAAACAATCAAGTACCTGGTGTGGTAACAGGCTTGGCGTGGACAAGTGTTGGTGGCGATATTCTTTTTATAGAATCCATTTTATCAAAAGGTAAAGGCAGTTTGAGCATTACAGGAAATTTGGGTAAAGTCATGAAAGAATCGGCTACTATTGCCCTAGAATATATCAAAGCTCATGCGGATGCATTTGGTATTAGCTCAGAAACTTTAGAAACAAAAAATGTACATATTCACGTACCAGAAGGCGCTACGCCAAAAGATGGTCCTAGTGCTGGTATTACGATGTTAACCAGTTTGATATCGGCTTATACAAAACGCAAAGTAAAATCTAAATTAGCCATGACTGGCGAAATTACACTACGTGGTAAAGTCTTACCCGTTGGCGGTATTAAAGAAAAAATTTTAGCAGCCAAACGCGCCAATATTAAAGAATTGGTTTTATCTGTAGAAAATAAAAAAGATATTGACGATATCAACCCTAAATACCTAAAAGGATTAAAATTTCATTTTGTAAAACAAATGTCAGAAGTTATTGATATTGCTTTGACAAAACAGGTGGTGAAATAAAAGCCCATCTTTCCTTCGGATAGCTGACCGGAGGGAAGAAATTGTTCCTTTCCCTTTGGGAAGGGCTAGGGATGGGATTGCAACTGCTCTCACTTAATATTAAAATTTATTTAAACTTATTTTGCTTTGTTTCCTTATTTTTTAATTGTGTATCTCTATGTTTTTAGTATTTTTGACAAATCTTTTGAACAATGCATTTTAAGCATCCGCTCGTTTTAGTCGCTTTAATCTTATTAGTACTTCCTATAATTGTTCATTTTTTTCAATTACAAAAATATACCAAAACACATTTTACAAATGTTAAGTTTTTAAAAAACATTATTTTAAAGAATAGAAAGAGTTCTAAACTCAAAAAACTTTTGGTACTGTTAAGTCGGTTGGCTCTTTTTACTTTTTTAATTTTGGCTTTTGCCGAACCTTATTTGAGTGACAAGAAAGCTTCAGAAAAAACGAACCTTATTGTTTTTATAGACAATTCGTACAGTATGCAAACAAAAAGCAAAAATCTGAATTTGTTTAGTGCTACTATTCAAGATCTGATTAAGTTTTCTAATACTGCTTTTCAAGATAACGATACTAAAATCACACTCTTAAGTAACGATCAGCAATTTAAAAACCTAACTATTGAAACTTTTAAAGAACAAATTTCTAAACTAAAGTTAAGTGCCCATCCTTTTAGTTTAGACAATACACTCTTGAAAATTGGAAATCTGGCAAGAGCATCAAAAGCTAAAACAAAAGCTTTTATCATTTCAGATTTTCAAATAAATACAGATAAGCCTTTAAATAAAAAATTAGAAAAAAACACAGCTTTTAATTTTATAAAATTAACACACAGTAACAAGACCAATATTAGTTTAGACAGTGTGTACATCTCTTCTAAAAGCGCTACAAAACTCAATTTAACTGTACTGGTTGAAAATAGTAATTTTACGGGTAAAAACATAGCAATATCACTGTTTAACAACAATTTACTTATAGTAAAATCTAATATTAAATTAGTTAAAAACAAGTCTTCAGAAATCAATTTTATCATTGATAATAATACCAATTTTAAAGGGAAATTAACAATAGAAGACTTGTCTTTGCAATTTGACAACACGCTTTATTTTACGACAAATAAACCTAAAACCATACGTGTTTTAAGTGTAGGCAAATACAATAATGCTATAAGTAAATTATACAGTTCTTCAGAATTTTCTTTTACACACAGTAAAATTGAAAGTTTAGACTTTACACAAATAAATAACCAACATTTAATTGTTTTAAATGCTGTAGAAAGAATCCCAGAATTACTAAAAAAAGCATTGGTACAATTTGTAGAAAGTGGTGGTTCTTTAATTGTTATTCCAAATCAGAATAGCGCTTTAGATTCTTACACAAATCTTTTAAGATTGCTTAACAGGACGGTACATATTGAAAAAGTTACTCAAAATCATAAAATTACGACTATAAATTACAGCCATCCTTTACTAAATAATGTCTTTGAAAAAGAGGTCAACAATTTTGATTACCCTAGTGTAAAAAGTTACTATAATCTCACAGGTAGAAATGTAACGGGTATCTTAAAATTAGATAATAACGCTAATTTCATCAGTCAGATACCCGTTAAAGAAGGGGCTTTGTATTTTGTGGGAAGTTCCTTAAACACAAGTATTTCTACTTTTGTAAACTCACCATTAATTGTTCCTGTTTTTTACAATATGGCTTTACAAGGCACCGTTACCAATCCCCTTTATTACACTTTACATCAAAGCAATAAAATAGGGATAAATACAACTTTAAAAAACGATAAGGTTTTAAGCTTAAACAATGACGCTATTTTCTTTATCCCTCAGCAACAAATAAAACAAAACAGGGTAATTTTAGAAACCGATATTTTACCAAATAAAGCCGGCTTTTATAGCCTTAAAAAGGATAGCGTTAAATTAAAGGACTTGGCTTTTAACAGTAATAGAAAAGAAAGTAAACTTCAATTTTACAATAAAAAGGATTTAGAATTAAACAAGAATTCACACTTTTATACAAATTTAAATAAGGCCTTGCAATCTTATAAAGATACTACTTCAATTTTTGAATTGTGGCAAATATGTATATTCTTAGCGCTTCTCTTTTTTATAATTGAAATCCTTCTTCTTAAACATTTTACCAAATGAATTTTTTAATAAAACAAGCCAAAATATTAGATGCTCAAAGTAAGTACCATCTTAAAAAAATGGATATTTATATTGAAAATGATGCTATTAAATCTATTGCAAAGAAAATTACGCCTACTAAACCTCATAAAATAATTACGCTAGACAATCTTCACGTTTCTCAAGGATGGTTTGACAGCAGTGTTTGTTTTGGCGAACCAGGTTACGAGGAACGCGAAACACTTAGCAACGGTTTAAATGTGGCTGCTAAAAGTGGTTTTACAAGTGTGGCCATAAATCCTAATACAAATCCAATAACAGACTCTAAAGC
>CAZGZH010000160.1:2348-4740 GCA_964529645.1 uncultured Flavobacteriaceae bacterium | reverse complement strand
TTATATTCTAAATAAAAATGCGACATACTTATTTTGTTTATCTCTATTTATAACATTGTCATTGCGAGGGAGTGTACTCACGACCGCGGCAATCCAGTAATTTATTATCATTTGAGATAATTATTACTATAATACTATAATGCTATAGACTCCTGGATTGCCACGTCACTACACTATCGTTTCGTTCCTCGCAATGACAAACTTCAATTATTATTTATCGCCTATGTCGTATTTGACATGACAGAGAACGAACCCTTGAAAAATTAATATTTTTATGCTAAGGTTGTGATTGTTTATTGGTTCTTTAAAGTTTTTATAAATAATGAAAGGGGTTTTATCATGATGGAATTGTTGCAGGCTTATGAGCAGGCTAGTTTATTTATACGAATGGCTGTAATTATTTTGTTATTTTTTACAATTATTCTTGTTTGCTCTGCTGTTATCTTGGGTTTTTTGTTCTATATGTATGACCGTACATTTTTTGGTTTGCATATATACCCGCGCAGGTTTTCTAAATTGGTAAAAAAACAAGTGTACAATCATTGTAGGAAAGTGGTGACAGATTTGAAATATTTTCAGGTAAAAAATCACACAGAATATTTTATTGTACAGGGCGTAGTTGAGTTAAAGGGGCGAAAAAAACAAGTGCTTTGGTTGGTAGATGTTGTATCCAAAAGAGTTCGTTGGTTAATGAAAGAAGATATTCTTCGTTTAGAAGATGTGTATTTTGATAAACAAACCCCGTACACTGGTAGGATTGTACTGGAGTTTTATAAAAACGATAACAATACGTTGGTTAAAAAGAAATTTACACCCTATTTTAGAAGTAGGATTTTGTAAAGGCCTGTAATACAGGTCTTTTTTGCTATAATAATATTATATATTAAATAATTATATTTATGCGCATAATAGCAGATATTCATAATCATTCACGTTTTTCTCGGGCTTGTTCACCACAACTTACAATTCCTAATTTAGATATGTGGGCTAAGATAAAAGGTGTTAATTTGATTACTGTGGCAGATTTTACTCATCCAGTTTGGATTCAAGAATGTGAAGAAAAGTTAGTAGAAGATGGTAATAGTGGATTTTATTTTTATAAAGATGGTGATAGGACAGTGAGATTTATTTTTACTACTGAATTGTCTTTTATATATAAACAAGGTGGCAAAACTAGAAGAATACATGATATTGTCCTAGCTCCTAATCTACAAGCAGTTAAAAAGTTGAATAAAGAATTGGACAAACACGGGTTTAATCTAAAATCAGATGGTAGGCCAATACTAGGTATGCCAGATAAGGATTTTTTAAAGTTGGCTAAAGAGATTGATGAGAGAATTGAATTAATACCAGCGCATATTTGGACACCATGGTTTGCATTACTTGGTTCAAAGTCAGGCTATGATAGTGTTGAGGAATGTTTTGGAGAAATGAGTAAGTATATATTTGCACTGGAGACTGGACTGTCATCTGACCCGGCTATGAATTATAGAGTATCTGGTTTGGATGATTATATTTTGATTTCTAATTCTGATTCTCATTCTCTAAAAAATATTGGCAGAGAATGTAATGTATTTGAGTTTGATGATGATTATATTACATATGATGAGTTTATAAGAATATTAAAAGAAAAAGATATTAGTAAATTTTTATACACAGTTGAATTTTTTCCAGAAGAAGGACGATATCATTGGGATGGACATCGTGAATGTGATGTTATTTTTTCACCACAAGAAACTATAAAACAAAAAGGAATTTGCCCCAAATGTAAAAAACCATTAACTATTGGTGTTGATTATCGTGTTGAGGAATTAGCAGATAGAGATGTAGGTTTTGTTTTGCCAAATAGACCCGAGTTTAAAAAAATTATTGAGTTAGATAAAGTGATTGCACAAAGTATTGGTATAAAATCTAGGACAAGTAAAAAAGTCTTGACTATATATGATGATTTGATAAAAAAATTTGGTAGTGAATTGCATATATTATTTGATCAAGATTTTGACAGCTTATTAGAAAATGGTATAGATGAATTATTGGTGGAGGGATTACGTCGTAACCGCGCGGGAGAGTTAAATGTTCAACCAGGGTATGATGGAGAATATGGTCATATTAATATATTTTCAGAGGAGGAAATAAAATCTAGAAAGCCAATGCAGATAAGTCTTTTTTAGTCTAGCTTTAGCCAAAAAATCCCGCCTTTGGCGGGATTTTTTGTGAAGTGTAGACTATTTTTTCTTTCGTTTCGCTGGTTTTCTCTTTTTAGGAGCAGCTTTCTTTTTCTTAGGCGCAGCCTTTTTCTTCGCAGGTTTGCGTTTTTTAGGCGCAGCCTTTTTCTTAGCTGGTTTTCTCTTTTTAGGAGCAGCTTTCTTTTTCTTAGGCGCAGCCTTTTTCT
>CAZGZH010000160.1:0-2248 GCA_964529645.1 uncultured Flavobacteriaceae bacterium | reverse complement strand
TCGCAGGTTTGCGTTTTTTAGGCGCAGCCTTTTTCTTAGTTACTTTCTTTTTTGTAGCCTTCTTCTTTGCAGGTGCTTTTTTCTTTGCAGGCTTCTTAGCTACTTTCTTTTTTGTTGTAACTTTTTTCTTCTTTGCAGGCGCCTTACGCTTTTTTGCAACTGTCTTTCTTTTCTTTTTTACTGGCATGGGTGTCACCTCCTTCCTAACATGGGGATCTCAGATATTAAAATTTTTCTCGAGAGAAAATCTTAATATCGAAATGATTAATAAAAATTATAAACATACATATTATATCAACAAAATTTTTATAAGTAAATGCTTTTGTGGAAAAGTTTTTGCATTTGTTTGTATGTTTTTTTTCTTACATATTTAATTATTGTAATTTCATATCATATATGATATAATCTTTACAAGATTAATTAATAACTATATGTCAAAACAACAATCAAGTACAAAAAAAATAGGTTCTCTTATTGCTCAATATAGAGAAAAAAGAGGTATGACTCAAACCGCCTTGGCAAAAGCGCTAAAAACCAGTCAGTCAGCAATAGCACGAATGGAAAAGGGTGAGCAGAATTTTAGTACAGAGATGTTGGTCAAAATTGGTAGTGTACTAAAGCATGACATTATTACCTTGTCAGGTGATGCTATTAATTTCCGAGTGCGTGGTGGTAAAAAGCTAAAAGGTACTGTGACTATCAATAGATCAAAAAATGCAGCTGTAGCTCTTTTGTGCGCTTCTTTGCTAAATAAAGGTGTTACAACTTTAAAAAACATGCCTCAAATCGCAGAAGTTGAAAGGATATTAGAGGTTTTGGAAAGTATAGGAGTAGCTGTAGAGTGGCGAGGTGGTGATATAGTAATAACTCCGCCAGAGGAATTATCTCTGAAATCTTTAGATGTTGAAGCAGCTAAAAAAACAAGAAGTATAATCATGTTACTTGGGCCATTGATTCATTTTTATGATGAATTTAGTTTACCGCAAGCAGGTGGTTGTCGTTTGGGTAAAAGAGCAGTGAAGCCTCATTTTTTTGCTTTGGAAAAATTTGGTGTACATATTGATGTTACAGAAGGTGAGTATGTTATTTCTATTGGCAAAAGAAAGGCAGCAGATGTTGTTTTGTATGAGTCAGGAGACACTGTAACTGAAAATGCTATTATGGCTGCTGCATTATTGCCGGGTAAAACAACAATAAAGTTTGCTTCTGCAAATTATATGGTACAAGATTTGTGTTTTTTTCTAGAACATTTGGGTGTAAGTATTAAAGGTATTGGTACTACCACTTTAGAAATAGAAGGTGTGGAACATATTAATAGGGCTATTTCCTACGCTCCAAGTCAAGATCCTATTGAAGCTATGTTTTTTTTGGCGACTTCTATTGTGACAAATTCATCATTGAAGTTAAAAGGTTGTCCAATTGATTTTCTTGAGTTAGAGCTTTTGAAATTAGAAAAAATGAACTTTAAATACAAAATAACACAATCTTATGTAGCTGATAATGGCCATACTAAATTAGTAGATATAATAACTTATCCGTCTAGACTTGTGGCTTTGGAAGAGAAGATTGAATCAAGACCTTATCCTGGTATTAATATAGATAATCTTCCATTTTTTGCACTTATTGCAACACAAGCGAAAGGGAGGACTCTAATACATGATTGGGTTTATGAGGATCGTGCGATATATTATAGAGAATTGAACAAAATTGGTGCTGATGTTATCCAAGCTGATTTACACCGTGTTTATATTCAAGGAAAAACCGATTTTGTATCAGCAAAAGTTGTTTGTCCGCCAGCGCTTCGTCCCGCAGCACTTATTCTTATAGGTATGTTAGCTGCACCAGGTGAGTCAGTATTATCTAATGTTTATTCTATTAGTAGGGGTTATGAGGATTTAGCACAGCGACTTAATAAACTTGGTGCTAATATTGAAATGATGCGAGGATTATAAAATAAAATTTAACCAAAATAAAAACGCCCTTGTAAAAAGGGTGTTTTTGATAATGGTGGACCCGACAGGAGTCGAACCTGCGACCTCCTCGGTGCAAGCGAGGCGCTCTAGCCAGCTGAGCTACGGGCCCGTAGTTGATTAACTAAAATAGTTAAAATGCATTATTGACTATTTGCTGTTCCTGGAAATACTGGACCAAATAACGAACCTAAGAGCCAGTCAATAAATGGTGGCAAAAGTCCGGACATGTTCAATATTCCAAAGAAAGAAAAAATAAAAGTAACCAAACTTAAAAA
>CAZGZH010000159.1:0-4747 GCA_964529645.1 uncultured Flavobacteriaceae bacterium | reverse complement strand
ACTCTAAAAAATTATGAATTAAAATGGGGACAGGATAATTTTTAAGCTCAGAAATGGGGATTTTAGCTTTGGGATGTTGAGTGGTTTTAACTATCCAAAATTTAGTATAAATATGTTGATGTGTTAGTTTGTGCACGATTTCTTTTTCGTTAAAGCAACTTATTTCTAAAGGATACTCTTGATTAAAGAGCTTTAGGAAGTCAGAATGGTTTATGAGTTCAGAAATATTAGTAGATGTTAGCGTTTCTATTAATGGTAACTCATATAAATTATGCCAAATCCCTTTGTGGGTACGTTTGTTTAGGACGCTGGTATTTACATCAGTTTGAATAAGTAAATAATTAAAAAAGCGTTTTGTAATTTTTAATTTTTTGAGCTTTACAGGTAATTCACTTTGGCTTTTGTTTTTTAAGGCTAAACAAGCATTATTAATAGGGCAATTCTGGCAATCGGGATTATTTGGTTTGCAAACAAGTGCTCCTAACTCCATAATAGCTTGATTGTATATCGCAGGATTTTTTAAACTCACTAACTTTTGAGAAAGTGTTTTGAATTCTTTTATCCCTTTAGGGCTATTAATAGGTGTATCTATATTAAAATAACGCGCTAAAACCCTAAAAACATTACCGTCTAAAACAGCCACAGGCTCGTTGTAACAAATTGAAGCTATGGCAGCAGCCGTATAGGGACCAACACCTTTTAACGTGAGTAAATCTTTATAATTATTAGGAAATTGTCCTTTGAGGTTATTAGAAATATATTTAGCAGTAGCCAATAAATTACGTGCTCTAGAATAATAACCCAATCCTTGCCATTGTTTTAAAACAAATTCTTCATCGGCCTTAGCCAAGTCTGTAAGCGTTTTAAAAGTGTCTATAAATTTATTGTAATAAGGTAATCCTTGAGCAACGGTAGTTTGTTGCAATATAATTTCGGATAACCAAACCTTATAAGGGCTAGTTGTTAAACGCCAAGGCAGTACACGTTTATTTTGTGAATACCACTTAATTAAGGGCTTTGAGAGGGGCATATGTTAAATAAAGTGTAAAAATACAATTTTACGATTTAAAAATTAAGGGATTAGCTTTTTTGTTTAGCAAAATATATGTTATATTTGCGGACTTGTAAATTAAAATATAACAATTAAAATTAAATAAAATGACAAAAGCAGAAATTGTATCGAATATTTCAGAAAAAACTGGAATTGAAAAAGCAGATGTTTTAGCAACTGTAGAAGCGTTTATGGAAGAAGTTAAAGGTTCTTTAAGTAGTAACAGCAATGTATATTTAAGAGGATTTGGTAGCTTTATAGTAAAGAAAAGAGCCGAAAAAACAGGTCGTAACATTACTAAAAATACAACAATAATTATTCCTGCTCATAACATCCCAGCATTTAAGCCTGCAAAAACTTTTGTAGAAGGTGTTAAAAGTAATGTACCCGTTTAATTAACGGATTTAAGTAATTTTTAAATTATAATAAAAAATGCCAAGCGGTAAAAAAAGAAAACGCAGCAAGATTTCTACGCATAAGCGTAAGAAAAGAAGCAGACAAAACAGACACAAAAAGAAAAAATAAGCTTCGGCTTATTTTTTCTTTTAAAGAAATTAAGTAGTAAGTTCTTTGACAAGAAATTTGATTTTAAACAAAGTCAAATTTTAACGTAAACACATAATACTCTGTGTAATTGTATAACCATCACGCTATTGCGTGATAAAATTAAATAAAATGAAAACAGAATTAATCATTAGATCTAGTTCTGCTGATATTGATTTTGCCCTTTTAAAAGATGGCAAATTAAACGAATTACATAAAGAAAGTAACAAAAATAACTTTTCTGTAGGCGATATTTTTTTAGCAAAAATTAAAAAAATACTACCAAGTTTAAACGCTGCATTTGTAGATGTAGGGTACGAAAGAGATGCTTTTTTGCATTATCACGACTTAGGGCCTCAATTACTTTCTTTTATGAACTTTCATAACAGAGTCATCTCAGGAAAACAAAAAGATTTCACTTTAAAAAATGTCCGTTTTGAAAAAGACATTGACAAAAACGGAAAAATAGAAAATATTTTAAAGGCAGGTCAGTCATTATTGGTTCAAATTGTAAAAGAACCCATCTCTACAAAAGGTCCCAGAATTAGCTCAGAGCTTTCAATAGCCGGACGCTTTTTGGTATTAGTACCTTTTTCAGATCGTGTATCTGTATCACAAAAAATAGAAGATGCTAAAGAAAAAGACCGCCTTAAAAGATTGGCTAAAAGTATTAAACCTAAAGGATTTGGCATAATTTTGCGAACTGTTGCCGAAGGTAAAAAAGTAGCAGAATTAGACAAAGATTTGCAAAATTCTTTAAAGCGTTGGTATGCCATGTGTAAAGATGTTAGAAATGCAAAACCTCGTGCAAAAGTTCTTAGCGAACTCAATAGGGGTACCTCTATTTTAAGAGATGTTTTTAACGATTCTTTCACTAATATAGTGACAAATAATGAAGGCTTATATATTTCATTAAAAGAATATATAAGTAGAATTGCGCCAGAAAAAGAATCTATTGTAAAATTGTACAAATCTAATGTCCCTATTTTTGAAAACTACGGTATAGAACGCCAAATAAAAAGTGCGTTTGGTCGTACCGTATCTATGTCAAAAGGTGCTTATCTTGTTATAGAACATACCGAAGCTTTACATGTTATTGATGTAAATAGCGGTAACCGTTCTGGAAAAGGATCTTCACAAGAAGATGCTGCTTTAGAAGTTAATTTAATAGCAGCTAGCGAAATTGCAAGACAATTGCAATTAAGAGACATGGGAGGTATAATTGTGGTAGATTTTATCGATATGCAAAAAGCCGAACATAGAAAAAAACTCTATGATCATTTAAGGGCTCAGATGGAATTTGATAGAACTAAACACAAAATTTTACCACCAAGTAAATTTGGTTTAATTCAAATAACACGCCAGCGTGTTAGACCCGAAAGAAATATTAAAACAACAGAGCCTAACCCAAACGTTAATGGCGAAGTAGAAGCCCCAATTGTTTTGTTAGATAAAATAGAAAATGTACTAGAACGTATTATACAAAGAGGAAAAATCTCTAATGGTATTGTTTTAAATGTGCATCCTTTTGTGGCCGCTTATATTAATCAAGGTGTGCCGTCTATCAAACAAAAATGGTTTTTAAAATATAAAAAGTGGATTAAAGTATTACCTAGAGATGCTTATCAGTATTTAGAATTTAAATTTTTAGACAAAGAGTCAAATAAGATTTAAAAGAACAGCTAAGCCCAATACCGAAAAGGTATTGGGCTTTTTTTATGAATTAGTATTATTTTTGTCTTGTATGAAACCCAGAAAGACTTATACTGTAGCAGAAGCTAAGCACGCTTTAGAACACTATTGTGCCTATCAAGAGCGCTGTCATAAAGAAGTAGAAAGCAAACTATATGACATGCATATGATTAAAGAAGCTAAAGAGCTTATCATTTTGCATTTACTCAAAGAAAATTATCTCAACGAAGAACGTTTTGCCAAGAGTTTTGTACGTGGTAAGTTTTTGATAAAACACTACGGAAGGGTGCGTATTACGAATGAGCTAAAACAGCGTAATATAACTTCAACACTTATTAAAGAAGCACTTAAAGAAATTAATGAAGATGAATACTTAGTGACTTTAAAAAATTTGATTGCTAAAAAACTCGAATCAGTTAAAGAAAAGAATTCATTTAAAAAGAAGCAAAAAATAATCGATTATTTATTGCGAAAAGGGTTTGAATACGACCTGATTAAAACGTATTTACCAAAATAAAAAAAGGCCTTAATTGGCCTTTTTTTATTAAATATATTTTTGATTACCAAATTATGACACGATCTTTTGGTTTAACGTACATTGAGTCTCCTTCTACAATATTAAAGGCTTTAAAAAAAGCTTCTTGATTTGTAAGGGGCATATAACCTCTATAATTTCCTGGTGCATGAGGATCTGTTTTAAGTTGTGTTTTTATAGCCTTATCTCTAGCTTTCATACGCCAGACTGTAGCCCAAGACATAAAAAAACGTTGTTCGGGTGTGTAACCATCAATTTTACCGGGACTCCCTTTTGTTTTTAAATAATTTTGCAAACCGTCATAAGCGGCATTTGTCCCGCCTAAATCACCTATATTTTCTCCTAAAGTAAAAGCACCATTTACATGAACACCAGGGAAGGGTTCTAAAGCGTCAAACTGTGCAATTAATTTTTTGCCAAGTTCTGTAAAATGCTCTAAATCTTCTTTCTGCCACCAATTATTTAAATTGCCATCAGCGTCAAAACGGGCACCAGAATCGTCAAAGGCATGTGAAATTTCATGACCAATTACAGCCCCAATTGCACCGTAGTTAACAGCGGCATCTGCTTTGTAATTATAAAAAGGTGTTTGTAATATAGCTGCAGGAAAAACTATTTCATTATTTAACGGATTGAAATAAGCATTTACTGTTTGAGGAGACATGCCCCATTCGGTTTTATCAACAGGTTTGTCAATTTTAGCAATATCTTTATTAAAGTTCCAAAGGGTTATTTTTTGCATATTGTCAAAGAAACTACCGCCCTCTTTATTGCTGACAATTTTAAGATTGGAATAATCTCTCCATACATCTGGATAACCAATTTTAACAGTGAATTTATCTAATTTTTCAATGGCTTTTTTCTTTGTAACATCTGCCATCCAGCTTAAATTATTAATACGCACTTTATAGGCATTAATAACATTT
>CAZGZH010000158.1:0-4762 GCA_964529645.1 uncultured Flavobacteriaceae bacterium | reverse complement strand
ATGGTGTGGCGCTTCCTAATAGCACTTTGGCTTTGTGCTGCTGCGCTAAAACAATAGCCGCATCACGGGCGTGATAACGCGGTGCCGGATCGAATTGTTTATACGATGTTTCTTGCTCTTCATCTACTATTATCAAACCCAAATTGGTAAAGGGCAATAACACAGCAGACCGCGCACCTATAATTATCTGTGCTTTTGGGCTTTTTTGTAAGAGATTTTGCCATACTTCTACCCTTTCATTTAAACTGTATTTTGAATGAAAAACAGCCAATTTATCACCAAAAAAAGTTTGCAATCTGTATATGAGTTGGGTTGTTAAAGCTATTTCGGGTAACAGAAATAAAACCTGTTTATTTTCTTTAAGTGTTTGTGCAATTAAATGTGTGTAAATCTCTGTTTTTCCGCTAGATGTAATACCGTGTAATAAACAAACCTCTTTGTTTTTGAAACTGCTTTTAACCGCTTTAAAAGCCTCTATTTGAGCTGTTGATAAAGTGGCAATCTCTTTAACTTCGCCTTTAAACTGTACCCTGTCTATGCGCTCGTAAAAAACCTCAAAAAAACCTTTAGTGACTAAGGCCTTTAAAACAGCCGGACTACCTTGTGCCTTTTTTAAAAAATCTTTTACAACAAGCGACTTATCGCTATTGGGGTTAACCGAAAAATAACTCAAGACTAATAGGCGTTGCTTGTGGGCATTTTTAAGCGTCTCTAAAAAACTATTTAAAGCTTCTTTGCTTTCGTAAGTGTCGGTTAATTTTAAATATTTTTCATATTTGGGTTTGTATTGCTCATACAGCGCTTCTTTTAATTCTATGACGCCCTTTTTTAACAAATCCTGTATTTTCCCAACAACATGTTTTCGCTGTAAAATAGCACTAATGTCCTTTATTTTAAGCTCTTTTTGGTGTTGCAAAGCCTCGAAGATTAAAAAGTTGTCATCAGATAGAGAAGTCTCGTCTGTAAAAGAAGCATTTTTAACTATTAAAGTCTCACTTTCAAGTAAAAAAGCCGACGGTAAAGCCGCGCGTAGTACTTCACCTAAAGTGCAGGTGTAATAATTGGCTAGCCATTGCCAATGCGTCAATTGTTGAGCCGTTATAATAGGAGCCGTATCTAAAATCTGATAAACTTCCTTAGCCTCATAAGCTTCGGGTATTTTTTGATGTAGATTGGCTACAATAGCCGTGTGTAATTTCGATTTTCCGAAAGGGACAACCACACGCATACCTACCTTTAAAACAGCAACTTGTTCTAAAGTTATTTTATACATAAATAACTTTTGAAGCGGAATGGGTAATATAACATCTATAAAATAAGGCAATCGCTACTTTTTAAAAAAGTAAAAATAAGTGTTATTACCGAATTTATTTTGGAAACTTTAGAATATTTAATCTTATTTAATAGGAATTCTCTTTTTAACTATTATTTTTTGAAAGCACAAAAACCACAATTACCGGAATGGCTAATAATACAACTACAAATGTATGTACTAATATTAAATTGGGGGCTATGGCTAGCGTGAGTAGATAACCGGCAATAGCGCCACCCAAATGAGCTGCATGGCCAATATTGCCCAACTGTTTTTTCATACCATAAATAGAATAGAGCAAATAACCAATTCCGAAAACATAACTGGGTAACGGAATGGGTATTGGAAACATTATCAAGGTCATATCTGGATATAGCAAAATGGCAGCGTATAAAATTCCCGCTACGGCACCCGAAGCCCCAGCAGCACTGTAATAATTATTGTTTTTGTTATAAAAAAAAGAAAAATAAGAGGACGCCAATAGGCACAAAATATAAATAACACCAAATATAACAGTTCCAAAATTGCTTATAACTATGGGGGCAAAAATGTACAAAGCCCACATGTTAAAAAAGAGGTGCATATAATCTACGTGCAAAAAGCCGGAGGTAAAATGCCTAAAGTGTTCCCCGCGTTTTATAGCGCCTACTTTGAATTTAAATTTTTCGAAAAAAGTACGGTCGCTAAAGCCTTTTAAAGAGGCCAAGACGTTAGCAATAATTATAAAAAGTAAGAGTTTGTTCATTTATAAGTTTATGGTTTATAAATTGGAGTTTAATTTGTTTTTATTGTCCATGCTTCTGCCCTTCGACTTCGCTCCCGCCTATGTCGGACAAGCAGGGTGACTTTAATTTTAATTTAAATCAAACCAAGTAGCGATGAGGTCTTGAGCTCCTGAATCTTTTTTTGTATAAACAAACTCATTACTGGCGGAATTATAAGTATAATCTTTGCCCCACTCTTTGTAATTAGCCACCACTTCTCTAATACTTTGACACACAAATGCTATTTCGGCATTGGTAATGGTAGGATGAATTGACATGCGTATCCACCCAGGGCGTTCTATCAAACAACCGCCTTCTATTTGTTCCTTAAAATCATGAGAAGTTGTTTGGTCAACATGCAACAAAAAATGACCGTAAGTCCCTGCACAAGAGCAACCGCCACGGGTTTGAATGCCGTATTTATCGTTTAATAATTTGACGATCAAATTAAAATGCACATCATCTACATAAAAAGAAAAAATCCCCAATCGGTCATGATGTTGCCCTGCCAAAAGATGTAGATTTTCAACACTTTCTAATTGCTTAAAAATATAAGTATTCAATTCGTGTTCACGGGCTAAAATTTTATCGATACCCATTTTTTCTTTGAGTCGGATAGCCAAAGCGGTACGAATGGTTTGTATAAAGCCCGGTGTACCACCATCTTCACGGAGTTCTATATCGTCTAAATAAATATGTTCTCCCCAAGGATTGGTATAGCTCACTGTGCCGCCTCCTGGATTATCGGGTACCATATTGTGATATAGCTTATCATTAAAAAGCAAGACACCACTTGTGCCTGGGCCGCCTAAAAATTTATGTGGCGAAAAGAAAATGGCATCTAAATAGCCCATTTTATCATCAACAGGATGCATGTCAATAACGACATAAGGTGCCGAGCAAGCAAAATCAATAAAACACACACCACCAGCTTCGTGAATCATATTAGCTACTTTATGATAATCGGTTTGGATACCTGTTACATTAGAGCAGGCCGTAATTGAAGCTATTTTTATGGTACGGTCTTTATATTTATTGAGTAACTTTTTAAAACTTTTAAAACATACCAAACCTGTTTCTTGACAGGGAATTATCTCAACATCGGCAATTGTTTCTTCCCAAGAAGTTTGGTTAGAATGATGCTCCATATGGGTTATAAAAACCACTGGCTTGAGTTCGGGTGGAATGGTGGCATAATTCTCTAAGGATTCAGGAATGCGCAAACCCAGAATGCGTTGGAATTTGTTAATAACGCCCGTCATACCGCTGCCTTCGGTAATCAATACGTCGTTTTTAGCCGCATTAACATGACGTTTAATAATATGACGTGCTTGGTGGTAAGCCCTTGTCATAATAGCGCCAGTAAACGAGGTTTCGGTGTGGGTATTCGCTACATAAGGGCCAAAATCGTTTAAAATTTTATCTTCTATCGGTTTGTAAAGGCGTCCACTAGCCGTCCAATCGGTATAAATAATTTGTTTTTCACCAAAAGGCGATTTAAAAGTGTGCTTATAACCAACAATATTTTCTCTAAAGGGACTGAAATATTTTTCTAAATCGCTGTTCATAGGCTCAATTTAATCGGTTAAACCGGCAATATTTTTAATTTCACTTATTATTCTTTGTGCTAAATTATCCGCATTTTCTTGCGAAATGCTTTCTGTATAAATACGAATAATGGGTTCGGTATTAGATTTGCGCAGGTGTACCCATTCGATTTCAAAATCAATTTTTACACCGTCAATGGTATTTACTTGTTCGTTTTTGTATGTATCAGCCATTTGATGTAAAATGTTATCTACGCTCAAATATTTGGTTAACTGAATCTTATTTTTACTCATAAAATAACTCGGATACGACGATCTTAAAGCCGAGCATGATATTTTTTTATGTGCTAAATGCGATAAAAATAAGGCCACGCCTACCAGCGAATCACGTCCGTAATGCAATTCAGGATAGATAATACCGCCATTGCCTTCGCCGCCAATTACGGCCTTGTTTTCTTTCATCTTCGTCACCACATGAACTTCGCCTACGGCAGAGGCTTCATAATTACCCCCATGCTTTTCTGTGACATCGCGTAAAGCCCTTGATGATGATAAGTTAGAAACCGTATTACCAGATGTGTGTGTTAAAACATAATCGGCGCAAGCCACCAAAGTGTATTCTTCGCCAAACATCGTCCCATCTTCGTTTACAATAGCTAGGCGGTCTACATCTGGATCTACCACAATGCCCAAATGGGCTTTTTTTTGAACTACCAATTTAGATATTTCGGTAAGGTGTGCTGGTAAAGGCTCGGGGTTGTGCGGAAACTGTCCGTTAGGTTCACAATATAATTTAATACATTCTACACCTAATTTTTCCAATAAATCGGGTATGGCAATGCCGCCAGTTGAGTTAACCGCATCAACAACTACTTTAAAATTGGCTTTTTTTATGGCTTCTACGTCAACCAAACTGAGTTTTAAAACTTCGTTGATGTGTTTTTTGATATAATCGGGGTTCTTTCTAAAGCGTCCTAAATCGTCAACCTGAGAGAACTCAAACGCTTCGGCTTTTGCAAGGGCTAATATTTTTTCACCATTGGCTTTATCTAAAAACTCTCCTTTATGATTGAGTAATTTTAAAGCATTCCATTGCTTGGGATTGTGTGACCAGACTTTGCAAGAACTGCTTTAATTCC
>CAZGZH010000157.1:0-4782 GCA_964529645.1 uncultured Flavobacteriaceae bacterium | reverse complement strand
TAACCCCTCCTATTTTTAGTTAAATACGCTTTCTATTTGAAGTATATTTTATTTACTAATTTAAATCAAATAGTGCTTGGTGGGCTAATTATTCCAATGGCTAATCCGCCGCGGCGGATTAGCCATTGGAATTTTTTGAGGGAGTAAATGAGCTCCATTATTCTTTTTTAGCTCTAAATTAGATAACCTATGAAAATTACTTGACTTTTTTACATCACTATGATAAGATAGAGACAATGTTGTTGAGGAAACTCTATTCTAACGACTGAAAAGTCTTAAAAATAATTATAAATTAAATTCAATAAAATTATGGTAACAAAAAGACAAATAGAAGACGTATGGGAGCGAGCTACAAAGCCGCGTGGCAAAAATCCAGACGTGTGGCGAAAAGACTCAAAAGGTAATCTTATCCGCAAAGGTTCATATGGAACAACTGGCGAATATGGGTGGGAAATTGATCACAAGAACCCACGTGCAAAAGGTGGAACAGATCACGGTCGCAATTTACAGGCACTTCAATGGGAAGCTAATCGCAAGAAAAGCGATAAAGTTTAATTATAAAAATAACAAATAAAATTATGAATAAAAAAAGATGTTTTGTGAGTTTTGATTATGACAATGATCAATTTTTAAAAACTGGCTTGATTGCGCAGGCAAAAAAACCTGATTCCCCATTTGAAATGTCAGATTGGTCAATAAAAGAAGCTAGCCCAGACTGGAGGCAAAGAGCAAGAGCAAGGATTAAAAATTCTGAGATAGTTATTGTAATGTGTGGAAAGAACACGCACACAGCAGCAGGTGTTTCTATAGAATTGAAAATGGCACAAGAAGAGAATAAACCGTATTTTTTATTAGCTGGATATAGTAGCGGTGGAAACAGAAAACCATCATCTGCTAAAGGTTCAGACAAGCTTTATAAGTGGACATGGCCTAATTTAAAAGCATTGATACATGGAAATAGATAAAATCAAAAAAGAATATGGGGAGAAATATCAAGATCATTTATTAAAGCAGTACGAGTTATATTTGGCAGGAGCTGAAAAAATAAGTGACAGAAGAGAGAGTGCAAATAGGTATTTTTATACCCTAAATTCTGGAATAATAATTGCTATTGGTTTTTTGATAAATTCTAGTCTAAACAGCAAGTTTATTTTAATCGCATTGTTATTTTTAAGTTTATTAGGGTTGATTTTTTCTGTAATTTTTTGGTATTTAATAAATTCGTATAAACAACTTAATGGTGGCAAATTTAATGTTTTACATAAAATGGAGAAAGAGCTACCTTTTCAACCATACAAAGATGAATGGATTGAGCTTGGTGGGGGTAAAGATAAGAGTAAATATTATCCATTTTCTCATATAGAGAAAATTATACCGAGTATATTTGGGGTTACTTATTTTATAGCAACATTATCTCTAATTGTGTATTTGTGTATTAAAATATTTTGTATTTAGTTTAATTATGAAAAAAGAAACGAGAGAAAAATTATATAAAATAAGCGAAGTCGCGGAGATTTTGGGTGTGCATGAGGATACCTTGCGAAATTGGGAGAAAGAGGGCTTGATTAAACCTGAGCGGATTGGTACGCGTGGCGATAGGCGGTATACAGCAGAGATGATTGGAGAGATCAAGAAAAAAGGTTTGGTTTCTGATTTGGCAAAAAAAGCTCCAGCACAAAAAAAAGATTTGGAAGAATATACAAAAGAAGAAATGATTAAAGAATTACAGCTTTTAAAAAAGCAAAAAAAGTATGGTTTGGTGTGGGAGGATCATACAGAGGAAGTTGTGGAAAGGTGCAAAACAGAAGCACTAATTTTAGAGAGAGTAAAAGATAAGCAAATAAAAGATAAAGACAAGCCGACAAATATTTTAATTGAGGGTGATAATTATCACGCTTTGCAAGTTTTAAATTACACGCACAAAGGAAAAGTTGATGTGATCTATATTGATCCACCATACAATACAGGCGCAAAAAATTGGAAATATAACAATGATTATGTAGATAGTGAGGATAACTTCAGGCACAGTAAGTGGGTCTCTATGATGTATTTTAGATTAAAGGCGGCTAGGAATTTATTAAAAAAAGATGGTGTACTTATTTGTGCCATTGATGAAAATGAATTGGCTAATCTTAGTATATTGTTAAATGAAATTTTTCCTTCTTTCGAACAACATCAAATAGTAGTCATGCACAATCAAAAAGGCGTGCAGGGAAAAAACTTTTCCTATACGCACGAGTATGCTGTTTTTGTAATACCTAAAAACAAAAAGATTATCGGGGATCGCTTATTATCGGAAGAAGAGATTTATGTTTCCAATTTGCGTAATTGGGGAAATGAATCTTTGAGAAGCGACGCGAAGAACTGTTTTTACCCTATCATTGTAAAAAAAGATGAAATTGTAGGATTTGGAAATGTTGCGCCAAATAATTTGCATCCAAAATCTTCAAATGAGGTTCAGAAAAATGGTGATATTTATATTTGGCCTATTGACGAGAAAGGTGTTGAAAGAAAATGGCGTTATGCACGTCAAAGCGTAGAAACGATAAAGGATATTTTAGAAATAAAAAAAACTAGTGGTGGAGTTATACAAATAATGATTGCAAAAAAATATGGTACATATAAAACAGTTTGGTCAGATAAAAAATATGACGCTGGTGAATTTGGGACAAAAATATTAAGAGAAATAGTACCTAAAACTAATTTCCCTTTTCCCAAATCTATTTTTACAGTATACGATTGTTTATTTACAGTAGCAGGAAATAGAAAGGAAGCAATAATTTTAGATTTTTTTGCTGGCTCTGGTACAACAGGACATGCAGTATTAAAAATGAATAAAGACAATGGTAAAAGAAAATTTATACTTGTAACTAATAATGAATTTGGTATTGAAGAAGAAAAAGAAATAAAGAATAAATACAAAGTAGATAATCAGGAGTTAAAAAAAGAAATTAAACAAGACAGTGAAAGGGCAAGAAAATGGGCGCAAGAATTTGGTATATGTTCCACTACCACATACCCACGAATAAAAAATTTGATAAAAGGATACACAAAATTAAATGGCGAAAAAGTTAAAGGACTCGGTGGAAGTTTGGAGTACTTTAAAACCGAGTTTGTAGATATTGAAAATATAGACAAGGTGTCGGATAAGAAAAAACTGGAATTTACTTATGAGGCTGGACAGATGATTGCGCTCAAAGAAAACGCTTTTAAAGAAGTTGTTAAAAATAAATTTTATCAAATTTTTACAGATGAAAGAGATAAATTTGTAGGTATTTATTTTAGGGAAAACTTGGATAAATTGACAGAAATGGAAAAGAAGATTTTGGATAAAAAAGATGTAAAACTTTATCTATTTTCTTATGGAGTGAATGACTATAAAAAAGACTATGCAGAATATAAAAATGTAACTGTTAAGGATATTCCAGAGCCGATATTAAAAATATATAAGAGATTAAATAATTAATTATGAGACAAATAATTTTAAAACCATTTCAAGAAAAAGCGTTGGAGAGTCTGACTGACGAATTTTTGCATAAATGGAAAAAAGAATCTAAGCAGACAATACGGTTTCAAGCACCGACTGGCTCTGGCAAAACTGTAATGATGGCGCAGTTTGTGAAAGAGCTTGTAAACGACCCGAGATTAACAGAGGCAAATTTAGCTTTTTTGTGGGTTAGTATTGGAGGATCAAAAGACGGGGATTTAGCTTCGCAAAGTAGAAAGAAATTTATTGAATATTATGACGGCAATACAGCGATAGAAATTACTGGATTGGACGATTTGGATAGAGATAAAGTTTTGGAGCAAAACGAAATTTTGTTTTTCAACTGGTCAAAAATAAAAACTGCAAATAAAGCTGGTAGAAAATTAAGAAGAGAGGGAGAAACTGAGATAACTTGGGACGGAATGTTGGAAAGAACAAAACTTGAAGACAGAAACATTGTTTTGATAATTGATGAGGCACACAGTGGATCTCAAACTATTTTAGCAGAAGATGAAAAGAAACTTATTGGTGCAAGAATTGAGATAGAGGTTACTGCCACTCATGCTGGAAAAAATATTGATGTAAATGTGGAGTATGAGGAAGTAGTGAACGCTGGGCTTATCAAAGAGGGAATTTTATCTCAAACACAGGAAGATTTTAAAGATAAAGGAGATCAAGATCTTGATAGATATGTTTTAGATTTGGCACTCAAAAAAAGACAAGAATTACAAGATATTTATGAAGAAAATGGTATTGATGTTAATCCACTTTTGATGATACAACTTCCAAATGATGAGCAAAAAACTCAAGAAGAAATGAAGCAAAAAGATATTGTTTTGGGATATCTGAAAGAGCAGAAAGTTAATGAAAACAAAATAGCAGTATGGCTAACAGGAAAAGATAAAACCGAGAATTTGGTAAATATCACAAAAAATAATAATGATGTTGAGGTTCTGTTGTTCAAACAAGCACCAGCGACTGGGTGGGACTGCCCACGCGCACAAGTTATGTTGATGTATAGAGAAACCAAAAGCCCGACTTTCCAAGTGCAACTTTTGGGTAGAATTTTAAGAATGCCAGAAGCTAAAAAATATTTAAATTCTACACTCAATCATTCTTATCTTTACACAACATATACTAAAAATGAAATTATAGAATCTTATAAAAATTTTGAAGGAATCGGTCCAAACGAAACTAAAATTTATGATTCTTTTATTAAAAGTGGAATTGAGCAGATTGAATTGGAAACATTCGTTTCGCAAAGAACAAGCTATAACGACTTAGGAAAAACTTTT